>QZKV01000074.1 GCA_003599575.1 Desulfobacteraceae bacterium
TATTTGCATCCTTTATCGTTTGGGGCACGCTCATTCCCCAATTCTTGGGATAAAGGCCCTGTTCGGCCATGCGCAGAAAGGAGCTGTGCTCCCAATCTGCCGGACGCATAGCGTATCCGTGTTTGACCGGATTGTAATGGATGTAATCCAGATGTCTTTGCCGGTCCTCCTCATCACGGATGCAATGCTCCCAGAAGCGGCGCTGCCAGATCTGCTTTTCGCGGCGGGGATTGCCAGATGAACCGAAGTGAATGGAAAAATGTCTCTTGATGAGCATCCATCGTGTGGAGAAGTCGGCATCATCTTCCGGCATGTGCCAGATGCAGTGCAGATGATCGGGAAGGACCGCAATGGCTTCCAGGACAAAGGGGCGGGTCTGCATCACGTGCCGGAAGGATTGTCTGAGTCTTTCGATGGCGCTGGGTTGTGTGAGTATCTTCTTCCGGTCGTGGGTGACCACGGTGAAAAAATAGACGCCGCCTTTGCGGTAAAGGCGCCTGTATTGCATTTTTCCCCTCAAGAATCATGCGGCGGACACGGCCTGTCGCCTTTGTCCGCCCTACGCAAACCCGGGAACCGCAGAAATCGTAGGGCGGACAAAGCGCAGCGTGTCCGCCTTTGCCGGACAATCGGTGGCGGACACGGCCCCTCGGCCTTTGTCCGCCCTACGAGTCCTACGAGTCCTACGAGTCCCACGAGCCCCCGGATTCCCAGTTTGCCGCCGTTCCGGGAAATGTGAATCTTCTAATTTAAGAACTCCACCACCAGCCTGTCCCAATCCGCGTTGGGCACCGATCCGAAGATGTCGCTGACGGCTTCACCGCCCGTGGCGGCCAGACGATAACCGGCCGTTTCATTCAACACAGCGGTCAGCCGCGCCGCCTCATCGTCCATCCAGGCCAAGCTTTCGGCGCCGAACAGCAGATTCTTAAGGCTGCGGCGCAGACTGGTGGGTTGGACCACCATGAACCAGCCCTCCGCATAGGGTGAATGATTGGCCGTGTCGGCCCGCGTGCCAAGCTTTGCATTGACCGCCAGCACTTTGCCGTCCAGCGGGCTTAATGGTTGGGCCACATGGCCGTCACGCCCGATTGTGGCCTGCGGGCGCCCCTGGGTCACCGTTTCACCCAACCCCGGCAATTCGATGGTATCCTGCGGTCCCAGCAAGCGCAGCGCGAAATCGTCCATACCCACCCGGACGCGGCCGCCATACTCGACGCGCGCCCAGGTGTGGCCGGGATGGTAGTAGTAGTCCCGCGCGACGCTGAAACCGGAGGTATGATCGTACAGCGGGGCGCCGAGCGGAGACAGGACCGTGCTGTCCTCAAGCATTTGATCGTAGGGACA
Organism: Desulfobacteraceae bacterium; assembly: GCA_003599575.1. Lineage (GTDB taxonomy): Bacteria > Desulfobacterota > Desulfobacteria > Desulfobacterales > Desulfosarcinaceae > Desulfatitalea. The sequence continues at coordinate 1,348 of QZKV01000074.1, forward strand.
GCGGACACAATCGTAGCTGTGGCCGCACAGTTTATAAGCAACCCGGCCGCTGAGCATGTGTCTGCATTTACGTTGATTGATCAGCATGCGCAAGCGGACCGGCCGGGGATCCCGCGGTGCAGGGGCGGCCGTCTTGGCTTCAAACTCAGCCTGGACCTTGCGGTCGAAGGCGCAGCCGAGACAATCGAATGCATTGATGCAGGCGATAGGCTTGACCACGCCCGCGCGGCTCCAAACACACTGATCGTTGGCCAGACCGAAGATAAGGGGTTGGCCGGTCTTGCTTCCTTTTTGGATAGGCTTGGTCATATGCGCCTCCTTTTGTGAAGGGTTAGGGTTTGGTTTAAAGTGAAGGCATTCGATCCGATCATCGTTTACCCGTTTCCGGGGAATGCATTTGACGCTCCAGGCTGCGCCGCGGAATCGAGAATGGTGGATGGAACGCACCGACTGCCTGGTTTTGGTCAATGAAGATCACTTCTTCCACTCGACAGAATACTGCACTTTCATCTTTCAATTTTATATCCGGCGAAGCAGTTCAGGTTATATTGAGCAGCAGTCATACTTTTCCGGTTCGGATCGCGGTTACCCTGCCAATGGGCTTGCCATGAGGTAAAGCACGATTCGGGCCAAGTTGTGCTGCGGGTGAAAAGAATATGGCGGTGAGTGCTTGGACGGCAGGAGATTGGGTTCACCTGCACGCAATCGAGGCGGCTCCGACCAAGTCCCCCTTTGAACAAGGGGATTTAGGGGGATTTAAACTCCGAAAGAAAAAGTTCTAAAAAACAGGAAGATCCTGAAACTACGGCAAATCCCCCCCGGCCCCCCTTTTTCAAAGGGGGGAGTTGCTAAATTACCTTTTTCAAAAGGGGGAGGGGCTCTATTGTTTTTCAAAGGGACGGGAGAGGCTCTATTGATTTTCAAAGGGGGGAGAGGTTCTATTGATTTTTAAAGTGAAGGAGTTGCTCAATTGTTTTTCAAAGAGGGAGAGGCTCTATTGATTCTTTTCAAGGGAGGAGAGCGCAATTACTTTCGAACCGTTCAATTACTTTCGAACCGTTCAACTACTTTCGCATCTTAAAAGGAGATTGGCCCAACATATCTCTCCCGGGCCGGCGGCAGTGGTCGGACGAACCGTTGATTGCCTTCCTTGGTGGAAGGGCCGTCTGTGGCAGGACGACACAGCGCGGGAGGAAGTTCATCGGAAGATATTGAAAATATTTAAAAAGCAGGGATGATGCAGAACGCATCATCCCTGCGGCGGATTGCATCACATTTCGGCGAAAAGTGCCTGGGCCTTGGCGATCAACTGTTCATCGGTAAAGTGCTTCAGGGAGATGGCCTTGCCCGGACATTCGGAAACACAGGTGCCGCACCCGTGGCACTGGGAGGCATCGATGACCGCATGGGAGTGTTCGGATACCCGGGGGATCTTGTACGGGCAGGTGCGCACGCAGGTCAGGCAGGCCGCGCACCGTCCGGAGTCCACCACGGCCACCACGCCGCCCACCAGCAAGGCCTCCTTGGCCAGCAGGGTCATGGCCCGCGAGGCTGCGGCCTTGGCCTGGGCGATGCTCTCCTCCATGGGTTTGGGATAGTGCGCCAGTCCGGCCAGAAAGATGCCTTCGGAGGCAAAATCGACCGGCCGCAGCTTGGCATGCGCTTCCACCAGAAATCCATCCTCATTGACCGGCACTTTGAAGTGCTCGTAGAGGTTTTGATTTTCATTGGCCACGATGCCGGCGGCCAGCACCAGCAGGTCGGGTTTGAGGCGCACGGGACGCCGCAAGACGTGATCCGTGACGGTCAGCAGGAGCTGATCCCCGTCGGCGATGGCCGCGCTGGGCATGTTTTCCAAATCGTAGCGGATGAAGATGACACCCTGGGCGCGGGCCTCCTGATAGAGCTTTTCACGGAATCCGTAGGCACGGATATCGCGGTAGAGGATAAAGACCTTCATGCGCGGGTTAATGGCTTTCAGCGCCAGGGCCCCTTTCAGGCTGTGGGTGCAACAGATCTTGCTGCAATAGGGCCGCTCGTTGTTGCGTGAACCCACGCACTGGATGAAAACGGCGCAGCCGGCCTTTTTCAGCCGCTGTTCGCCGCGGGTCAGGGCTGCATCCAGATCCAGATGGGTCATCACATCGGCATGCTTGCCGTAGAGAAATTCGGTGGGCGTGTACTCCCTGGCGCCCGTGGCCAGGATGGTAACGCCGTGCAGAATGCTGTGTTGCTGCCCGACGCTTTCAGACACGGTGGACATCATGTTGCCCAGAGAGCCGTGCGTGCCGGTCACTTCGGTGTTCAGGTACACCCGGATGCGGGGATGCTGCTGCACTTTAGCGACCAGGCTCTCCAGGTAGCCCGATACGTTTTCCCCCTGCCAGGTGGCGCGCAGGCGGCGGGCATTGCCTCCCAGGCGGCCCTCTTTCTCCACCAGATGGACCTCACAGCCTTGTTCGGCCACGCCCAGGGCCGCCTCCATGCCGGCCACGCCGCCGCCCACAACCAGGGCGGACTTGGTGATAGGCACGGAAACATGATAGAGCGGTTCGATGAAAGCGGCCTTGGCCACAGCCATGCGCACCAGGTCCTTGGCTTTCTGGGTGGCCTTCTGGGGATCGTTCATGTGCACCCAGGTATTCTGATCGCGGATATTGGCCATCTCGAACAGGTATTTGTTCAGGCCGGCCTCGCGGATGGTCTCCTGGAAAAGCGGTTCGTGGGTGCGCGGCGAACAGGATGCCACCACCACACGGTTGATGCCTTTTTCCCGAATCACTTCTTTGATGTGCACCTGGTTGTCCTGGGAGCAGGTGAACAAATTGTCTTCCACATGCACCACGTGGGGCAGGCTGCGGGCGTAATCACGCACCGCGGGCACATCGGCCACGCCCCCGATGTTGATGCCGCAGTTGCACACGAAAACGCCGATGCGCGGGGCCTGACCGGATACATCGGTTTCCGGCGGCAATTCCCTGGTTTGGGTCAAGGTCCAGCGTGCCTCGGCCAGCCGCTCGCCGGCACAGGCTGCGGCGGCGGAGGCCTCCATTACCGAATGCGGGATGTCTTTGGGTTCCTGAAAAGCGCCGCACACATAGATGCCTTCGCGGGAAGTCGCAACCGGCGCAGAACCGCTGGTTTGCACAAAACCGTAGGAGTTCAGTTCAATTCCCAAGCGTTTGGCAAGTTGCACGGCCTCCGGATCGGCGGTCAGGCCGATCGACAAGACCACCAGGTCGAAGATCTCCTCGGCGGTCGTGCCCGCCTCGGTGGCATACACGATGCGCAGGCGTTGGTCTTTATCCGGATAAACCGAATGAATGCGCGAGCGCACGAAGCGCACGCCGTGGTCATCCTGGGCGCGCAGGTTGTACTTGTCGAAATCCTTGCCGAAGGTGCGCATGTCCATATAGAAGATGACGGCTTCCAAATTGTCCCGGCTGTGTTCTTTGGCGATGACCGCCTGCTTGTTGGCGTACATGCAGCACACCGACGAGCAGTAGCCGTTGTCGCAATGATTGATGTCCCGTGAACCCACGCACTGCAGCCAGGCCACGCGTTTGGGTTCTTTGTGATCAGATGGCCGCACCAGATGGCCGGCATAGGGGCCGGAGGCCGACAGCATGCGTTCGAATTCCAGGCTGGTCACCACATTGGGATGGCCGGCATAGCTGTAGGTTTCGTACTGGCTGGGATCGTAGGGTTTGAAACCAGGCGCCAGGATGACGGCGCCCACCTGGATATCCCTTTCCTCGATGGTCTGCTCGTGGTTGACGGCCCCGGCCAGGCAGGCCTTTACGCATTGGTAGCATTCCGAGCAGATGCCGCAGGCCAGGCAGCGGTCGCCTTCGGCGCGGGAGGAGGCCTCGTCGTAGCCCAACTGCACTTCCGCGAAATTCTTCACCCGCTGGGCCGCATCCACATGATTCACGGGCATGCGGGGGCGGCGCTCGCGGCCTTCCAGGGGCACATCGTCCACGGCGTGCAGGTTTTTGTCCCGGCCGGCCTGCATATCGAGGCCCTGCAGAAATCGATCCATGGAGATGGCCGCCTGCTTGCCCGCCTCGATGGCTTCCACCACCGTGGCCGGTCCGGTGACCGCATCGCCGCCGGCGAAAATATCGGGGTCATCGGTCTGCAGCGTGACCGGGTCGACCTTCATGGTGCCCCAATCGCTGAGCGTGCAGGCGCATTCTTCGGTCAGGCAGGCCCAATCGCTTTCCTGGCCGATGGCCGGGATGACCGCATCCACCGCGATGGTGAACTCCGACCCCGCAATCGGCTCGGGCCGGCGACGGCCGCTTTGGTCCGGCTCCCCCAGCTGCATGCGGATGCACTGGATGCCCGTCACTTTCCCGTTTTCGGCGATGATGCGCACCGGGTTGGTCAGGGTCATGATGTTAATGCCTTCATCACGGCATTCGGCGATTTCATCGGCACTGGCCGGCATTTCGGACTCGCTGCGGCGATAGATGATGAACGGTTCGGCCGCACCGCAGCGCAGGGCCGTGCGCACCGCATCCATGGCGACGTTGCCGCCGCCGATAACCGCCACGCGATCGCCCAGGACCACCTTTTGGCCCAGATTGATGCGGCGCAGGTAGTCCATGCCCGGATAAACCCCTTGCAGGTCTTCGCCCTCGATGCCGAGCGATTTGCATTCCTGAGAGCCGATACCCAGGAAAAATGCCTTGTATCCTTGCTGGCGCAGCCCGCCGAGAGTCACGGTTTTGCCGATCTCGACACCGGTTTTGAATTCCACCCCCAGGTCGCGGATGGTCTGGATTTCGGCTTCGACCACATTGCGCGGCAACCGGTATTCGGGAATGCCCAGCACCAGCATGCCGCCGAGCACCTCGTGCTTTTCGAAAACGGTCACAGCATAGCCTTCCACGGCCAGAAAATAAGCGGCGGTCAGGCCGGCCGGTCCCGAGCCGATCACGGCCACCTTCTGGTTTTTGGGAGCCTTTTTTTCCGGAACAAAGCGCTTTGCGGCTTGCATGTCCCAGTCGCCCAGATAGCGATGCAGGTTTCTGATGTCCAAAGCTTGATCGAGCCGGCGGCGCGTGCAGGCGCCCTCGCAGGGATGATGACAAACGCGTCCGCATACCCCGGGGAAGGGATGATCCTTTTTGAACAGGACCACGGCATCCTGGTAATTGCCCTGATTCATCAGGGCGATCCAGCCTTGCGCACTGACATTGGCCGGGCAGGCGGCTTTACAGGGCGCCGTGCCCCTTTTCTCGATGGCAAAGGCGCCGGGCATGGCCTGGGGGTATAGTTTAAAGGCCGCCTTGCGGTTGCGCAGGCTTTCATCGAAGCGGTTGGGCACCTCGATGGGACATACCTTGGCGCATTCGCCGCAAGCCGTGCATTTTTCCATATCGATGTAGCGGGGCTTACGCCGCAGGCTGACCGTGAAATCGCCCGGCTCGCCGCTGATCGTGTCGACTTCGGTCAAGGGCAGAAGCTCGATATTCAAATGGCGACCGGCCTCCACCAGCTTGGGCGAGATGATGCACATGGAGCAATCGTTGGTCGGAAAGGTTTTGTCCAGCTGGGCCATTTTGCCGCCGATGGCCGAGCCTTTCTCCACCAGGAATACTTTGTAGCCCGATTCAGCCAGGTCCAAGGAGGCTTGAATACCGGCAATGCCGCCGCCCACAACCAACACCGCTCCGGTCGTTGCTTGTTTCATCTTGATCCTCCTTTCTACAGGCCGAACTCCTTCAGGTCGTCGCCCAGGTAGATGCGTTCGTTTTCCCCCAGGATGCCCATGGCCAGGCACATCAAGGTCCAGATGTGGGCCGTATGGTAGTTCCCCCCGTAGTGCTCCCCGATATCATGAATCTGGGAATGGCAATTGTGGCAGGGCGCAAGCACATATTGGGCGCCCGTGGCCATGATCTGGTTGTATTTGACTTTACCGTAAGCCCTGCGCTGGTCGGTGTAACCGCCCTGCAGGGCGCCGCCGCCGCCCCCGCAACAATAATTGTTGACGCCGGAGGGCACCATGTCGATGAAGTTCTCTTCACCCACGATGCGCTTGACCACGAAACGCAGGTCGTCGGCCGCCTGCTGGCGCAATGTTTTGCGCACGATGTTGCACGGGTCCTGCAACGTGAATTTGATTTTAAGGTCCTTGTTCCAGTCGCTGTTGACCTGGAGTTTGCCTTCACGGATCCATTGGGCGTACAGGCAGATGAGCGTGGTGAATTCGAACTTGTGGGGAATCTTGAATTTTTTCAATCCTTCCAGGATTGCAAAGAAGGAGTGGCCTCACTCCGTGTTGACCACAAGCGGACATTTGAGCGTGTTGTCGATGTGATCGACAAACTCCTGCAGAATATAGCGCCAGCCCTCTTCGTCGGCCAGGAAGAGGCAGTAGTTTTCGCCCGCCCACATCACCGACGGGTAGGTCCAGTCCGCGCCCACCACGTGCAGTATTTTCCACAGCGGCGCCAGTTCATCCGGTTCGGTCACCGGCTCGCGGGAATTCTGATTGATGGCCATGAAGGCCCCTTTGCGGTCCACGCTGACCTGCAGGTCCTTGAACTGAGGCTGGGCTTGGCGGATCTCTTCGGCCACATCCTCCACGGTCCAGATAAAGTCTTCAGTGGGCACGCCCATGGCATTGCCGGTCTGAATGTGCCGGTCGCAGGAACCCAGAATGCCCTTGGGCCGCTTCTCCCGCGGCCAGCTGCCGCGCATGTTGTAGACCAGCTTGGGAATATCCACCTTCATGGGGCAGGCGTTGGTGCAGCGGGCGCACATGGTGCAGACCCAGGTCCAGGGGGTTTTCAGAATCTCCTCATCCATACCGAGCACCAGCATGCGCACCAGCTTGCGCGGGTCCATCTCGAAAATCTCCGAGGCCGGACACCCGGCGGTGCAGGTGCCGCAGGTCAGGCACAAATCAAAGTTGGCGCCGGGCACCCGCTCCTTGACGGTTTCCTTGAATTCCGGCTCCATCTCGTTAAGCTCGAGGGGTGGTGACATGGCAGAACCTCCTCCTTATTGATGTTGCGGAAACTTTTTCATTCGGCGCCATTCCGGCAGGCGCTCAATCCAGGCGGAAGCGGCCGGTGCCCTCACCGGACGCCGAGGCGAGAAGCCAACCCCTGTGGGGCGATCTGTGCGGCCTTCCCCGCAGCGAAACAGGCCCGTCATCGCAGATTGGCCGCGTCCAGGTAGGGCTGCAGTTTGTCTTCCCCGCCCAGGGTGATGATGTGCAGGCCCTGGCAGATCTCACGCAGGCCGCGGGCCAGATCGCCGAACAATTCAATGCTGGCTTGGCGCTTGTCGGCCGCCTTGTCCAATTTCTGGACCACCCAATCGGGCACCAGGCCCTGCTTGAAATGGCGGTTGATAAAGCGCGCCATGGCCGCATTGCGCAGCAGCAACACTTCCGCGATCACCGGCACCCCCAGGATTTTGACCTGGCGCATGAATTTATCGAACTGCTCCAGATCGAACACCGGCGTGGTGAGGAAATAACCGGCCCCCATCAGCTTCATGGTTTCCATGCCCTGCATGCCCTGCTTGGGAACCTTTTTGCCCCAGAGCGATTCAATGCCGGAGCCCAAGGTGAAATCGAAAGGCTCGGGCATGGGCTCGCCCTCGATCTTGCGGCCGTTGCGGATGTGCTCCAATACCGATCCCAGTTTGCCGGCATCCACATGAAAAAACATGTGCTCCTGCACGCTGTCTCCGGAGATGCGGTAATCCTCCGTGAATACGAGCAAATTTTCGATGCCCGATTCATGCGCCTGGGTAAGATCTTTTTGTAGCTGGATGCGGTTTTTGTCACGCGTCGTGGTTTGATAGATGGCGTTGAAGCGGTGGTGCTGGAGAAGTTCGCAGGTGCGAATGCTGTCGCCCACCACGCCTTCCAGATCCACATCGCTCACCGAAACGCCGTCCACGCGCCCCCGGATGCGCTTCAAGCGATCCACGAGCTGCTCCGGAGAATCCTCCCCCAAAGGTGTCTGCACCTCGGAGGTGACCACGAACTTGCTATGGCCCAGAGCATCCTTGAGTTTCATGGCTGGCCTCCTTTCTTTTTCGGCTTTCGACCCGTCAGGCTATTTCCAGGAGCCGCGCGACCTCTTCCTTGAGTTGGGGCAGCGGCAGCGGCTTGGAAAAGCACATATCGGCACCGTAAGATTTCATTTCCGTGAACTTGTCATCATCCAGGTAAGCCGACAGCACGATGATCTTGGTGTGCTTGGTTTCGGGATTGGATTTGATCTTGCGGCAGACCTCGTTGCCCTTGATATCGGGCATCATGATATCGAGAATAATCAGGTCCGGTTTGAAGTGGTTGACCTGCAGGCCGGCCTCGAAACCATCGGCCGCGGAAATCACTTCATAATCAAACTCATCCTCTTCCAAGGCCTGGACGATGGTCTCCACAATGATGGGATCGTCGTCCACCACCAGAATGCGCTTATTGGCATTGGCAGGCGTATGGTTCGGTACGGGAATTCCCTGGCGCTTCATGAAGGTCTCCAGATCATCAAGCTTGATGCGCCGGTGCCCCCCCACAGTTTTGTAGGCTTTGATGTGACCCGCCTCGATCCAGTTGATGATCGATTTGGAGGAGACTTTACACAATTGACTGGCTTTGTAGACGGTTAACGTGTCTTCCATCGAGCACCCCCTTTTGTTGAGTGTCCTGATGATGCATTAGATCGATTAAAAACAGATGTCAACAGTAAATTTTATAAAAATGTAAATAACTGAACCTTAAATAGAGCTAATGGAGGGGTTTATTATAGATTTTATAGTATTTATAGAATTTTGATCCAGATAAACTTCCCAATAAACCATATAGCGTAGTTGCCCCTCTCACCGGCGGGCGCAAAGCCCAAACGCATTCGATAAAGATTTCCGTCCTATTTTCGACTGGAACCGATGACCATGGCGGGAAAAAAGACCGCGCCTTGCGCGTAGGGAAAATTGTTTTTAGGGTCTCCACCACGGCCTTGTTTCCAGGCGTGGCTTGGAAATGAGGTAAAGTTGGTTAGCCTCAATGCCGCCAAAAGCCTTTGGCGGCTGATAGGGTTGTTCCTGGAAGGATTTTTTTAAGCCGTGCCGGCGGCGCTTGCTTCGGAAGCCATGACCGGCAGGATGATCTTGAAGGTGGTGCCCTTGCCTAAACTGCTCTCCACCTGGATATCACCGCCGTGATCCTTAATGAAACCGTAGCAGACCGACAGGCCCAGACCAACCCCGCGGCCGCTGTCGGTTTTGGTGGTAAAAAAGGTGTCGAAGATCTTATCGAGATACTCGGGTTTGATGCCGGTCCCCGTATCGCTGATCTCGACGCGCACGTGGTTCCCGTTGCCGGCCGTGGAGACTTTCAACAGACCGCCGTTGGGCATCGCGTCCTTGGCATTGGACACCATGTTGAGGAATACCTGCCGCAACTGGTTCTTGGAGGCCAGCACCGGACCCAGCCCCGTGGCGAAATCGAGCTCGATTTTGATATCCACTTCACGCAGCTGTTTTTCATGCAGGAGCATGATTTCATCCACAATCGTGTTGATGTCCACCGGCCGGCGCTGTTCCTGGTCGGGTTTGGAAAACGAAAGCATTTTGCGCAGCATATCGGCCAGGCGCATGGTTTCCGAAAGCGACATATCCAACAGGCGCCTGCGCTTGTTGTCGGGCTTGATTTCGGTTTTCATCAATTCCAGGGTGTTCATGATGCCGTACAGGGGGTTGTTCAGCTCGTGGGCCAACTGGGAGGTCAGCCGCCCCATGGCCGCCAGTTTCTCGGATTGCAGCAGCTGCTCCTGGGTGCGCCGCAGCTTGCGCTCCATTTCGAGCCGTGCACCGATATCCACGAAAAAGCCCACCGAGGCCAGCTCTTTGCCGTTGTCGTCGTAAATAATGGTGGCCGACAAAGTGCCCTCGACCGTACTGCCGTTTCTATGCATGAAAGTCATGGGATAGGCGCGCAATTTGCCGGGCCCGCCGTATTCCGCGCTGCGCATCTTGCGCATCAATTCATAAGCGATCCCCTCGCTGTAGAGCCGGCGCACATCCTGGCCGATAGCTTCTTCGGCGCTGTAGCCCAGCGTCTCCTCCGCGCCCTTGTTCCAGATGATCAGTTTGCCGTGTGTGTCCGCACCGATGATGGCATTGGGGGAGCTGTGAATGATGTTGTTCAGGAAATCGCGGCCTTCACGTATTTTTTGCTGCATGCGGGTGATCTGGGTCTGATCCACGCAGATGCCTTCGTAGCCGATCACATGGCCGGTATGATCGGTCAGCGTATGGGCCGTCAACAATACCGGCAGCTTGCTGCCGTCCTTGCGCTTGAAATCCACGGCATAACTGACCACCTTGCCGTCGTCTTCGATCATGCGCTGAAAATTGAGGCGATCCTGGGGCCGGACGTACAAATCCTTCTGAATATGGATTTTTAGAAATTCATCTTTTTCAGCATATCCGAGCATGTCCAGCAAGGCCTTGTTGGCATTGATAAAGCGCCCTTCCTTCGAACTGACGTAGACCCCGGCGGCCACATTTTCGAACAGGCGCCGGTAGTCCTGTTCCGTGGCGCGCAGCTTCAGCTCCTGGTCCTTGCGGTAGGTGATATCGCGGTAAATATTGAGCTTGGAAATACTTCCGTCCAGATTTTTGATCGGCACCTCGATGATGCGGTAGGTTTTGTTCCTGCGCGGAATATAGATTTCCGACTGAACACCGCTGCCTTTTTCGAACACGCTTTTGGCCTGGCACCAGGGGCACATCACTTCGCTGTCATTGACCACTTCAAAGCATTTTTTGCCCACCCCCTGGCCGAAATGCGCCACCATGGCCAGATTCATGAATTCAACCGTATAATCTTCACTGGTGATATAGATCCCATCCTCCATGGCATTGAGGATCTCAGCCAGGTTGAGGGCTTTTTCACATTCCATAAGACCGCCTCGAACTTCGAAAAAATTGTTTGCGGCGCAACCCGCGGCAACACGGCGCCGCTGCCCGCCACTTTCATTCCATACGGGCAAAGAAACACAAGTGTCAAGGAACGAGTTTTTAGAAGGATGCCCAAAGGAGGGCTTTTAAAGCTGAAGTTTGGCGGAAGAGTCGCAATGGACCGCTGGGCCATTGCGACCCAAAGCTGTTAACGCACGACTTGCAGGCAATGATGGGCTCACTTTGCGCAAGATGACAGAAACAGCCATAAAACCCAACGAACCCAACCCAACCAACCCCACCAACCCCACCAACCCAACAAACCCAACCAACCCAACCAACCCAACAAACCCGACAAACCCAATAAACCCAACAAACTCAACAAACCCGACCGCGACATCTTTTAGCTTGCGCCGGCCTGCGGATTTTGCTAACCAATGTGACTTCTTACGGTGGGTGTAGCTCAGCAGGCAGAGCACCAGGTTGTGGCCCTGGGTGTCGTGGGTTCGAGCCCCATCACTCACCCCATCCAAATCAAAAAGACCATTGCCGCACACGCAATGGTCTTCTCGTTTAAGCGCCCGTAGCTCAGCTGGATAGAGCACCGGACTTCGAATCCGTAGGTCGCCCGTTCGAATCGGGCCGGGCGCGCCAGTTTTTAGAAGGCATATGCAAAGGGTTAGTCGGCGAGTCAATTATGCATCGCTGATATCTCATTTAGTCTCTAGTAGAGTAACGAGCCGGATGGTTTGAACCCATTTTTCCGGATGGTTTGAACCCGCGTTTTTGGATGAAAAGGACATTCGAAATTAGGATATGGAATGGAGGGTCTGTGGGGCAGTTCCCGTTCATCGGGATGGGACCAGCCGTATCCCAGTGGCATGCCCGTCAACAAACACTTGGATCAAGATATTAAACTTTTAGATCATTTCTGGCGTACCTTCGTATTCCATCAAGCGCTTCACGATAATGCTTAGTTTCTTGATCGCGAATATCTAAAGGATCGTCATATTCAAAATCAAGCTTTGGTCGTTCTCGCAGCCTATGCAAAATTTCCGCTGCCTCCTCAGAAATAACAAACGGACCGAGATCTGTCATTTTTTGGACCTTCCAGTAAGCTTCTGAGTACCTTGCTGCGAACTCCTTTTCCTTCGGATGCTCACCTCTATAATTATTACGATACTGGTTTGCTTCGAACGACGAATAGCGAAGAAGGTCATGGAGCGCTTCAATAATCTCGCTATAGACCTGTTCTTTTCTTGCCCACCACCTCTCTTGAAAAGCGCGATTTACAGCCCAGCGTGCAGTGAAAAAGGTGGCTGTCACTGTGGTTATTAACCCAATTAAACTCGGCACAATGATTTTAAGATATTCAGTCATAAAATCATCATCTCCTGTAACGCGCCGGATTGCTTGAACCCGTTTAATAGATGAGGGGCTGAGCGTAAATGAATTAGCTAATGGCTTGCTCTTCCTCTGGTGTGTGCGGGGCAGTTTCTCCATTCGGGTAATAATGCTCAATTAGAGACCGGTATTTCCTAATTGTAGCAATGGTCTGTTTTCGATTGCCATCTTTGTTAAGCCGTTCCAGCAGCTCGAGAAACTCATTTTTATCGGGCACAGATAAGCTCCTGAATTTTCGTAACCATTCTTTCGCACCATGTGTTTTGTAGTGTTCTCTATAGACGATATAGCGATCGGGCATTGAAAGGATTTCGAAAAATTCATCTGTGTTTTTTCCAAATGCGGCTTGGACAAACTCCGAATTGGGACTTACTAGTCCGCGTGTTGCCTGTAAAACGCATTGAATCCCACGCAACCAACGCCATTTCCATTTTGAAGATACATACCCACGTTTAGTATCTGAAATTGGAATGTACCTCATGGGGAATCCACTGATACGGATTCCTAGTTTCTCGTTCAAATCGGTATTAATTCTTAGTCGATTATAGAATTGCTCAGGAGTATCATTATAATTATACAACAAATAGGTTGTAAATGCACTGAATCCTTGCTTCGATAGAAGAGTTATTGCTTTGCAGTAGTCACGCTCCATTCTGGGTGAAACGAAATCGAAGGCAAGACGTATAGGCTTAACGGGTATTCTACCTAAAGCCTCCGATAATTCCGGCTCCGCAGCAATCAGCCTTGCATCGATACCCTGATTGAAATCAACTGTTCTTTCTCGGTTGTTAAGCTTAGATCCCTTGGTAAAACCAAGCTCCTCAATAACGCGCAAGTGATTCTTTATACCTTCAACCGCGAGGACATTGTTATCCATTACTATGAGGTTCTGTTTTACCCCATGAACCTTCTTTATTGCATCGGTCTGTTGCTCTAATGGTGCTAGCAATCCGAATTCGGGTTCTAGTTTAGGAACAGCGCAAAATTTGCAGTTGCGAACACACCCTTTTGTTATTCTCACAAAATAGGCATTTGCGCCTTCATAGTTGTAGTCTACACTGTTTAGTATGGAGTAGTCTGGTATCACGTGAGCAATTGGTGGTGAATTTTGACCCAATACCCCACGCTTTTCAATCTGCCCCTCAATTACCGTACATTCGACACGTTTTTTTATGTACTCAGGTTGGAGTGTTGCACCAATTCCACCAACAAAGATATCCTTTAGGGAAGTGACTGATTTAGAGTAATAAAGTATTGTTTTTACAGTGCGGGGGAGTTCCCAAGTGAATAAGGAGGATATGTAGACTCGATGCCAATGCATTTCACGTTTTTCCGGTGAGCGGCCGCGAACGAATGTCACGCAATCACCCCGCTCCTTGTGGTAAGTCGAAATCCGCATTAGCCCAAGGGGAGGAAACTTTGAACGATAATCTGGCTCAACAAGAAGGATATTGCTCATCAGCACTTAATTCTTTTGAATTTGGTATTTATTGAGTATGGCATTTCTGGCTTTTTCGAAGGTCGTTTCGTCTAAAACATGATAAAGAAGCTCAAGAATTTCGGAAATAACCTTTCTTTGCTTCTTATCTAACGAAGATTTTAAATTTTTTGCCGCAAACGTAACTTCTTTGGATATCTTTTCCTGGGCTTTTAGTAGCTCTCTTTTCTTATTTACGATCCGCTTTCGATCATTTTCTGGACGATCCGCTTTTTCAGCGGCTTCAAGCTTAGAAATCTGTTTGTTAATAGTGCAAGTAAAGTTTTCTTGCTCGGATTTTGATGCAAACCCTGTTCGTTGTCTCTTATCAAACTCATTCAACTGTTTATCAGCTGTCAATAAAAGCTTCTCGATATCTGCATTTCGCCCATCTGATAAAGAATATGCTTCCTTACTTCTATCCTTAGCGAACTGAATTAACTGATCTCGTATTGCGACCCATTCGGGCGTCTCTTCAAAGTCATCTCGATGTGCATTAGGGATAACTGAAGTGTCTTGTATGTGTACCTCGCCCATAAAGTATCTGTTAAATCTAGCATAGCTCTCAGATACTAGGCGGAACACGTCAGTCATTCTTTCTGAAAGGCCGATGGCTATATTGGACTTTCTCAAGCGTAGACCTGCGACAGAATCGTCTCCAATTATGCCAGGGCAGTTAGTTTCTGCATACCAAATCCAGAATGGTGAGTTTCGTGTAGCGTTTGGTGGAAAAAATTTAATTCCATTTACATGAACTTTATACTTATTTTGAGCTGTAGTGTATGTGATTTTTTTATAAGGTTTGAACAATTCGTAAGAGGAATTTTCGTTCGTTTCGATTATAACGCTCACCTCTGGTAGTTCAACATCAGCACTCTCCACCCAATTATAAAATTCCTTTGAGTAATGGAATGATTGTGTATCTAGGGGGAGCGGTGCTACTTGTTCAAGGTAATTTCGGACTTCTCTAACTGAGAGAAAGGATTTTCCACTAGAATTGATTCCTTCCATTGAGACTTCAAAAAAATGTTCTTTTTTTCGCACCTTTTCCACTGCTATAGAAGTGTGCTTTTCGATAACGAAGGAAAGGTCCTCAATCTCGCGGTTTTTAGGTGACATAGCTTTTCTAAGCGCATCAGCATCAAAGGTGATCGTTGATACATCCTGCTCATAAGCGCTCTGTGTTCTGAAAACAAGTTTATCACAGTATGCGATGCCAGCTAATCTCCCGATACCCCTGAAACCAGCATCGGTTCCAAGATTTTTCGCTGACATACCGATATTGACTATCATCGTAGTGATATCTGCGGTTGAAACTCCTAAACCATTGTCACTTAAAGCTAAGGTTTGGTCCTTTTCTGAGATGCGTATACGAATGCGACCGGCACCCGATTTGATGATGCCTTTCCTTTCTGCTGCTCTTATTGAATCAAAAGCGTTCTGAACATACTCTCGAAGGGCATCTAACGGGTTTCGGTACATTCCAGTTGTCAGCGTTTCAAGAACAAATGCCCCAATTCGTGCATGTTTATTAGAAAGTGAAGTCATTATCCGCTCTCATTTGGTCAATTGTCGATAGGCCGGAAACGGGAACCGTGCTTTGATAAGTGAAGTATGGAATACGGAATGCTGCAAGAGCATCTCTCCTTGTCGCATCCTGGTCACTGAGGATTTATTAGATTGCGAAAACAGGTGGCGATAATCTGGTGCTTTTGAAAGTTCAACAGGATTTGTACGACCGTAAATGTTTGTTGCACAATTGCCGAGTACACGAGGATGAATATCGCTACGGAACTGCTCGGCTCCGAACAAAATAACACCGAGGGAACGGCCTCTTTCAGTTACTTCAAGTAGCCAACGGGTCAAGGTACGATCACGTCCTCCTGAAGAGGAGGGAGCATATTTATTAAGCTCATCTGCGAAAACCACCACTGTCCCAAGATCACTTTGGTTTACTCCGCGATAGAGATTCAATTTGGCGTCGAAAACAGTACGGATAACATCACCGAAAACTAAACATTGAAGATAATCAGGTAGCGGCGCAATATCTATCACCAACACATTACCTGGCCGTAATGATTTTATGCCATCAACCAAGAGCCTTTGGCGACGATCCTTTTGAGGACGCTCTTCCACAAAGAGGCTGTGATCAGTTCGCGTCCTTATGAGCCGATTGAACTTACGCCAAGATTGAATGGAAATGTCTTTTTTACCGACCTGTCCCTTCTCTGTTTTTGCATCGATTTCCTTTCTTAAGCTTTCCCAAGTATCCGCATCAACTTCACCAAGTGCGTGAATGCAACTTTCCATTGTCGATTGTGGATCATCTATATCCGAAAACAGCAACCCGAGCTTATCTCTGCCAACATCCGTTTCATTTCCCTCCTCGCCACCTTTGAAAGTATCGACATCATAGTAGTAGTTAAAGGCCCGGTTCGCATCAATTTGCGCCTTTATTATCTCCGCAGGCACTTGAGAGTCTGTAGAAACTTCTTTCTGTTGCTTTGCATATGGATAAAAATAAGTAACAGATTCAAGCGGACACGGCTCTAAACCACACTTCTTCCATTCTGCAATCTGATGATCATTTAAGGATTCATTTGGCTGATCAACGGCCAAAAGATCTGGACCTTTAACATTGAAAATAATGATACTCACTTGATCTTTCATGCGTTGTTGCAAGGCGTTAAGCAGAAACATTGAATAGGAGGTTTTACTTGCAAGTCCGGATATGCCTGAAATATTCATATGCCCAGCTTCAGGTCCGACTAAGTATCGCGCTTCAAAATCTAGGCTTATTTCATCCCCACGAGAGGTCTCCATGTAACCGGCTGGTATGGGCTTTTTAAGGTTGTCCACACCAAGAGCTTTTCTAATTTCATCGGCACCTGCCCATTGTACTCTAGCACCGTCCCTGATAGGCATCTCTATATTTTCACTATTTCCCAATACTTCCGCCTCTGCAATAGTGGTTCCCAGCCGCTTGTTTATTTCTTGAGCATTGACGTCCCCAAAGTCTGATGAAACGTAATTTGCAAGATGTCCAGCACTATCAGTCATATAGCTAAGCTCTTTAACTAATGCAAAAGAATAGCTTGGGGATTCACCGCGTGCAGAAATATGCTCAATTCGAACAATATCAAAGGGCCTTATAATCACATCGCGGTGAAGCCAAAAATGAACTGTGGTGCAGGTTGTTGGTATATTCTCGGTCGCAGTTACTTTGCCTATACATCCATTTTCACGCATTATCAGAATCCTTAATTCAGAAGATCAGCGACTTAAAACGGGTATGGCTTAAAAAGGACGAACGCAGATATGTTTCTGTTAAAAAAATTGGATAGATGTGGGTTGCCCACCGTGCGTCCGTTTTGTAGGGAGTTACGTTGCGCTCAGCTAGTACATATGATGAGATAGTGTCTGCCCTTGATTGAGAAATTCCATCTTCTTTCTCTTCGCCCATTGCGAACACTTCAATTTTTATAATTCCTTGAAGGGGACTGTACATCCAATCTGTTGGCCTAAGTCTCAGGTACCACCAGCCATAAGTAGTGTCCTTATTGTCCGGTGGTCTTATAACAGTTGTCCTTTCTCTCCACTGCAACCCTTTTGTTATATTGCCCAAACTTTGACGATTTCGACCCTTTCCAAGGGTCAGACTTGGTTCAAATGTCTTGGCCAATCCGATGACATTGCGTAGCTGAACAATATCGTCTTTGGAAAGTTGGAGATCCTTTATTTTGTCATGTCGGTACTGCAGGCCCCCATCTTTTGCAAGCATTGCGCGGTCAGAAATCATATTCCTTTGAATCATTGCACGAATTGTCTGCAACTCGAGACGTTGCATCGTATCGATAATCATCGCGCGACCTAAATCACCTGGATCTTTGTCTTCTTTTGAGCTGTAGTCATATCGAATAATCTTGAAGTGGTGTTTTTCACATAGTTCGGCGTTTATTTGTTCAGATAAATCACTTGCACTGTCTTCAGGGACAAGATTCGGAATAGCTAAAACGTTTTGTACCGTCGTTAACTTTTCCACTGTCGTAAACCTGCCATTATTGTTCCGTTCTAGAACTGCAACTCCAACCTGACCCGCACAAAAGGGCAAATAATGTCCGCTAATACTGGCTTCAATGACGCGATAGGACCGTTGAGCACCATCCAAGAAGAACCGAAAAAATGATGCTCCATGATCTTCAATCAGACGCTTTCCGCTATTTAGCTTTGGTTCCTCAAAAAGTGCAGCATTGGGGAAAAACGCTTCAGAGCCACCTTGTGGGAACATATCCACATCTAGCGAGAATCTCTGATTCGGAAGGCAATCGATCCCATTTTCCTGTAGAACTTTAATCACGCGTTTTCCCATATTCTGTGCAACCTTCGCATTGAAAGCGCTACTGGATGAGCTTAGAATCAATTCCATTTTGGAAAAATCAGATCTTATTTTGCCCTTTGGGCAAAATAAGTTTATTGATATCATATCTTGCTGAATGTTCAAGGTTAATTCAAGGACACGCACAACTCTATTGTCACCAGGTGGTGGTACAAAGGAAATCTTTGGAGCTGGGGAAGAAGGAACGATACAATCAAAATTTATTTTGTTATCAAAAGTTTCGCGAGCTATTTTGCTGGTATTTTGAGCTGCACTGTAGGGTCATCATGCTGGGGCTTGGATTCGGCTGTCCAGGCGTCCAGCATCGCTTTTGTGACTTGGCGGCCTATCAGATGGCTTACTTCGCCGGCGATCCGGTAGCGGTCCTTGCCGCTGTTGCGGATGGCTTGCACCATTGAAAGCCGCAGCTTTACGGTGACATTGAGCGATCCTTCGATGGGCTGGGTGCGGCACGAGCTCAGTTCCTGCTGCAGGCGCTGTATTTCTTCAAACAGGCTCAGCTGCTTGGGGCCGGGGCGGTCTATCTGCTTGTGCGTTTAGACATTGACTGTGTTTCAGCTTATTGGTAAACCGATTTCAAAGGACAATTGAGTGAACTATTTCGTTTTCTTGGCCGACCCTTGATGCCGGCCGGATCGTATTTGAACCCGAACACTTTTTTTGGATCGGTTTGATGCGGCTTGCCACAGCGATCATCAGCCGTTTGGAAACACGATTGAAGTTGATCACGTTGGAAACGGTCATTTCGCTCACGCCCTCTTCCTCCGCGATCTGCTTCTGGGTGTAGCCGGCCTCTTTGAGCAGGTACTGGATCTTGGCCGGACTGTAATGGGTATTGAATTGGTTCATTACCGCCCCTGTCTATTTTTTTGGCGTTTATAGACAATCTTGTAGAGTTTAGAAAAGCTTAACTTTGTCAAGGGCTAAAGTTGATATATCGAAACTTGATCTGTCTGAAATAGGAGGCCGGATAACTTATATTCGAGTCTCGCATAATCTTATTATGGAGGATTTGGCAAAGTTATAGGATTATGGAAACATCAGCAATATCGAAAGCCATAAATACGAACCATCCTTCAAGGCTTTAGTTGAGATATGTAAACATTACGGAGTCAATTCAGGCTGGCTTTTAACGGGCGGAGGAGAACCCTATCCCAAGGAAAGCGGAACTGATCTTTGTGAACCCGGCCAAACTTACGATGATAGACTACTGGATGCGGATCTTTTAAAGCGTATCATCACCGCCATAGAAAACGAATTTTTAGCCCGCGATTTGGTCCTAGCCCCTGAGAAAAAGGCTGAAGCCGTCGCACTTTTGTATGAACTCTACGCAGGAACAAAAAAGGAAGTAACCGAAGAAACGATAGAAAGGTACTTGAAATTGGTAGCATGACAGGAGGCTGCCCGTGAACGATGACATCGAACGGAAAGTCCGATCCCTATTCAGCTCCGCTCAAGCAAGAACAACCTGCGATCGCCCTGTAAAATCCTCGACAACCCGGGCCTTCAGCAACCCCGCTCTCACGCTACTCAAAACTGAATTTAAATCTGTATTCTGCGCCCATTTCAGGACTGAGGAATCAATATTTTCCACCGGTTTGAATAAAAAGAAATCTGGTTATCCACAAAGCTAAAGTGACATTGTTTTAGTTCGCCAGAAGGCAATATGGCGAAGTACCACCGAGAATTTGTTTGTAAGTCATTTTTGTTGATGAAGTTACCTGTTGCGCGATACGCATGAACTTTTTACCGATGTTACGGGATTTTCGACGATTGAACCTGAACACGTATTCATCCATATAATTTTGAAGATGCTCAGGACCGAATCGGCCCTGGAAAGTACCAAGTATCAGCCTTTTTACTAGTGATGCAATTCTGTGGACGCCTGGTAATATGCTGCTTTTATCATCAGTTTTAGACGCGATGATCTTATGATGGGTGTATGCTTTTAAAGTGAAATTGTAACCTTTCCAGCCATCGGTGATCACAGTTGTACCAGTAGTTACGTTGGTGGAAACAAATTGCTCCAAAACAGCGCCGGAACAGTCCGGTACCACTTGCAGGCGGATACGGCCGAATTTTTTACCCTGTTTTTCAACGGCTGCAAGAACGATAGTTTTACCGTTGGCACCACGACCGCGTTTGCCGGGTTGCTGACCGCCGATGAAAAACTGATCAAAAAATTTATCACTTTGGTTTTGTGGATAACCAGAAAAAGAAAATTGTTGGTGTATGTATATAGGACAAAAGTTCGGCAAGATTACTCAAGCAATTGAAAACCTGATTTCCGTCATGTGTAAGCTGAAAAAAGCTGAACAACTATTAGGAGGTGAACACATATGAGTATCTGGAGCTTCGAAGCTGTAGAGATCGCTGATTCGGAGGATGTAGAGGCGCGCCCAATTTACTATACCCCAGCTATTAAAAGCTTCCTCAAATTCGAGAAGTCACAAATAAGGATTATTAGTGGCCTTAAAGGAACTGGGAAAACACTTTTCCTTAAGCTTGTTAGCTATCATTATAGGCGTATTGGTGGAGTTACTTTGATCCCGACTACCCAACTAACCGATCGATTATACTCAATCGATTATGATTTTTCTGGTGAAAGAGCAAAGGCATGGGCTACACCTGAACGATGGAAGCATGTTTGGCGGACAGCGCTATCCGTAATTATTTTGAAAGCGATCAAAAAAGAAGTTCCAACTAAACTCTTAGAGATATTCCCTGAAAACCTTAAACTATCAGTTGGTGCACATTTGACTGCTGCAATACGCAATCGGACAGTGAAAGCGCCTGATTTCCAAGAACTCTTTCCTATGATGCTTGATGCCCCACTGCAGGGGATAAACCAACCGGTTGCCCTCTTTGTTGACAACATTGACGAAGCCATGGCCAGGCACTGCGGATATGACCTGTATTATGCTTCTTTGAACCAATCAACACAATCCGGTGCCCATTCTTACGATCTTTGGCTTTCAGCTCAAATAGGCTTTATCCTTGCAGTTAGAGAGCTTACTGCTCGCAACTCACACTTGAAGCTATTCGGCACGGTTCGAGCGGAGGCTATTCGTGACAATCAGTCACCCATAGCCTTCAATCTTCAGTCGATGGTTCTCGATCTTCATTACAGCCCATTAGAACTTCGGGGCATCTTCCAAAAAAAGTTAGAAAGGTTAAAAGGGCTTTCTCATGAAAGTTTTGCACGCCCATCTGAGGCTGATGTGATAAAAGCCTTCTTTCCCTATGATGTTATTGAACACATCACCGTGGTTCAGGCCGACGGTCGTCCATATCAAGAGGATATTTTCGATTACCTCAGGCGCCATACTCGAGGTCGCCCTAGAGAACTGGATTTTATTGGCCACGCATTACAGATGATTCCGCCGGCAAAGCGTACGCCTGACCAAGTTCGCGATCTCGTGCGGGATCTAAGCTATAAATTCTTTACATTCGCTAAAAATGAAGCTGTCCCGTTTTGGGATAAAAATTTGGATATATTACTCGATAATATTCACTCTAATTTTATCAACCGAGATAAGGCAGAGAAAATAGCGGAAAAGCTGTATGACGCCAAAATGGCAGGTATACTTTGGAATTCGCTTTTCGCAAACGGCCTTTGCGGTGCGGTTGTCACAGTGCACCCACGCGTTTTGATACAGCGCTTTGCAAACCATGATGGGATGACCGAACTAAGTGACCAAGACTTCAAATCGGCCCGTGCTTGGGTATTGCATCCATGCGTTAATATAGCGACCAGAGCTCGCCGAATAAAATATCAACCCAACCCGAGGAACGTTGCTGGCCACGCATATCCATTCTTTCAAGAAGCAAGAAGAAAACACATCCACGTTTTAATTGGGGCAGGAAGATTGGGTTTCGGCTTAGTTGTGCCAGCGTTAATCGAGGACGAAGATACGAAAATCATTATCTTTGCAAGAGCATCTGCAAAATGGGAACCACTCCTAGGCCCTAATCGCGGTGGAATGCGCAATTTAGTGATACAGTATTTTACTAAAGCCGACCAGAAAAATCCCGTTTTCAATCTTTATGTGGTTTCTGATGAGCATACCGGATGGCAAGACGAAATTAGGAAAAGCTTTCGCCGAGGAAGATGCGTAATGCTGATATCGACAAAAGAGGACTCGTTCCAATATGCGATCAGATTAGGCGATTCAATAGGTGTTTCTGTCGGCAAGGATAACATTGAGTCTATAGCTGAAAGGATTGCCGCTACAAACTGTAAATCAAAGGTTGTTATTGGTTATGAGAATGATGAGGAAGGAATGAATAAGGCAAGCAAAATACTTCTAAGAAAAGGAAAAGTGTTTGCACCCGCAGTAGTTGATCGGATCTGCGTTGAGCGTGAAGTCGGCGAGGACGCTATTACAGTTAGGGCTGAAGGCTATAAGAGGATAACAGCTCACCTAGAAATTGAAAGGCTGAGGTTTATCCCCCCTGCATTCACTAATAGAGCCATTAAAGAAGTTCAGACTGTTTCTGACGCTGACGAATTCAATCTAATTAAAGAGAAAAAAAAGCGTCTCGTTAACTCGCTTCATGCGGCGGCAGCGGGATTAGTTCATTTGGCTTTGATAGAAACTGGCGCCAAAAAAGAAACCGCTGATGATGTTCTCCTCGGACTTATTTCTCACACTATGGAAATCGAGAGCCAGCTAGTGACTATAAAGGAGTTAATGATTCTTGCCATTTTGGGAACGCTTCCCAAAAGTCGCCTAAGCGGCGATGATGTAAAAAACTTGATACATGATCTTAATGAATATGGTGATCAGGCACTTAAGAGAATGACTGATGGGCCAGACGCCCCTTCGCGCGTTTTGAAAACCGACATCCAATCTCTTTCAGCAAAATATCGTAGATTGTTCAAGGATGTTGAATCCTTAGCACTCGAAGCCCTCCGCTCCGCTGAGGTCCAAAAATCATTTGCGATAGGTAAAAATGAGATTTCAGAGAGATTGAAATTATTACAAAACATGTTTTTGAACCTACTCACAATGTCGGGCAAAAAAACAAATTAGATTGGTCGATCTAGTTACTGTAAAAGGGGAATTATAAATGAAAAAAATACTTTTTCTCATTCTTTATTTTAGCGTTTGCTACAATCTTATATGCAAAATTGTATGATCCTAAAACATTGGGGAGAGAAACGGGCGTAATCACATCTGAAAATCTGGCAGAGGCACTTGATAAACTTGGTGTGATCTAAAAAGTGCAGCGCGAAACATTCCATTATCTACAAACCAATTCGGTGTTTTGGTTGAAGAATACCATGACCCTGATCCAAAAATTCATGTCCCGGCGAGGAGGAAAATCAATTCGATATTCCCAGATCTAAGGGATGCAAAAACGCCCAAAGACTCATTATCATTACTGGAGGTAACCGTTTCATTTCTGAATATTGACACGACAAATTTCCTTTGCATGCTGATCTCTTGTTTATTGATGATAATGAGAGCATGGATGTCCTTAAAAAGAAAGTGTTATTAGGCAATGATTTCAAGCTTGAAAAATTTTCCAGTGTGCCCTTTAAAGTTGTTGCAGATACAAGTACGATTTCTCAAAAGGTTAGAGAATATATACAGCTTGCTTTTGATAATATCTTATTAATACCTGAATTTTGCACGCAAACGGTCAGGAGCTGACAATCAGCCCAGCAAATCTTTTCATGCGATTGCCGTTTTCTACCTGGGCTCAAGGCCGCTACCGTTTAAATGACCGCGCCGTATGCATTAGCAAGGTTTCATTGTATGGCAACCGTCTATTTTCATAAGTCAAATCCGTGCAAGAAATTTTTTGCATTCATCCAGACAAAGCAAAACGTTGCGGCCATCCCCCATTTTGAGCCCAGGGCCGCGGCATTGAGCGCGCGGCATCAAGCAGCTTTAATAAGCCTACCATCGCCGGTGTGCGCGCATCATGGATCGAGTACTTGACCTTGTCCCGGTTCTGATCTTTGACAACTTTTGCTGCAATGAACAGCAGTCGCAGCCTTGCAATGCGGATGGTATTGGCTGCTATGCCCTTCAGACCCGACCCCGTCGCCTGCTCATCGCGACCGGACTTTTTGCTCATCATACTTGAAGCGGCGAAAAGTTTCATGTAGCGCCAGATGCTGTAAGCGAGCATCACCAGCTGAAAGAAAGCATAATTGTTCCTGAACTTGGCCGATGGAACAGCCTCCAGTTCTTCTCGCTTGGCTTCACCGACGAGGTTCTCCACATCGGCACGCTTATCATACTGAGCGATAATTTCGTGAGCGCTGCCGCTAAGGCTAGTGCAAAATATCCGATATGTGTAGCGGTCGTCTTCAAAAAGCACACACTGAAATCGGCTGGTTCGCACCGGAAGTTTCGGTTTCTTTTGGTATGCGCATGGCTACAAACCGGCACGGCGCCTCCCAGCCCAGCGGCTGATAAACGCAGCTGTTGAACTCAATGTCTTGGTGCTGCCGACCACGATACCAGGCGGCGGGTTCAAAAGGCGGATTGCCTCTTTTATTGGCGATGATAAAATCAAATCCGCAGGCACGCGCGGCCGCAATGCTTTCCCAACTGAAAAATTCTCCATCGGCCCTGAGCAGCACCTGTTTGACACAGCCCGGCAGGTTGGCCTTGATTTTAAGGATAAAGTCAGCTGTTTGTTTGCCGGAAATCGTTTCGCCCTTGCGCAGCTTGCCGAGCATGTACTCGCGGGTTTGGGAGATAAAGCAAAGCACCGCAGATCCCCAGGTTCCGGGCTGCCTCTGTTATCTTGTATCCTTGTTCGGTGATCAATTTGACAGCGTCAACTTTGAATTCTTTGGTAAAGCCTCTGCGGTTCCGACTCATGTTTCACCTCCAAAAGATGGTTGGTTATACCTCATGCTTTTCGGAGTGTCCATTTTGACTGTACCACCTCAAAATCTAAACTTGATGATAAGGAGCAGGAAATAGAACACCTCTTAAAATTGAAAGTTACCAAGGCCAACATTGCTAAGATCGTTGGTTGTTCGTGGTCGGCTTTGAATTCGTTTATAAGACAAGAAAGCTCTTTATACGTTGATCAAAATTTGAAATTTCATTATAAAGATTTGAGATTTGTTGACGTTTCATTTGAGACAGAAAAATGTATAGCCAACAAACCAGTAACTATTATGAAGATGTCATATTTAATTTTAACTGGATCGGATACTGGGGATGTAATTGAAATCATGGAATCTGCATAAAATTTTGCCCTTATCTATATACATTATATGTATTTTGGGTGTTCCATCTTTTCCTATTGCTCAGGACAAAATAGTTCAGGAAACTCACGGCAACCAAGCCTCTGCTGCTTATTCAAAGTACGGTAATGTAACCATTATTTATCAAAATTTATCGGAAGAAGAACGAGAACTTATTTTTCACCAGTTGAAAAATAATCAACAACTTATTGACCGCCTTATTAAAGAAAATGATCGTCTCACAAAGGAAAACGAGACGCTAAAAGCCAATCGGGTAAAAAGGGAGGCAGAGATTCATAAATTTGTACGGGAATATGCCGAATTAAGGAATTCTATTATTAAATTATCTCAATCTAACGAGCAGGATAATAAAATAAAAGAAGCCGCAAAAGCAGCCTTGATTAAAGGGGACTTATCAAAGGCAAGGGGTACGATGGCCGTCTACTCACCACATGGAATAAAGGCAGGTTATAGTCCAAATGGAACGCGCATTGGAAAAAGCCCATAGGCAAGATTCAGATTATGGAATTCAGTTATAAGAACGCTGAAGAACTATTTGAGGCTGTAAAGAACAAACCAGTAAAGGCCCTCTTGGTTTGTTTCTTAACATTTATTGTGCTTGCAGCCGGAGCATGGGCTTATAATTTCTTTTCTGAGTTTGGCAAGAGACATGATATAAAATTATCAAGTCCAGCTGAAAGCTCAGCTCCTCAACAACAAAAACCAAGCGTAAGCCAGCAGACAGAAGGCGATCAAAGTCCAGCAATTATATCAGATGGTGATGTGAAGGTTGATTATAGAGGCAAAAAATGAAATCTCACAGAATCATTATCCCGGGTTCGACAGTCATAGGCATAAAATTGCTTCCAAAATCATGTAACTACCTGTTTTTTCGTGTCTGGGGTCTAATTTAAGCTCAAAAAACATAGGCACACGATATCTGTTTTTATTGTCGACATAACGACCAATACATGCTTAACCAATAGGCATGTATCTGCGAACCATAAAGCGTAAAAACAAAGACGGCTCGGTCGTAGAATATGTCCAGCTGGCCAATAACGTCTGGAACAAGGATAAAGGCTTTGCCCAGGCGCAAGTCATTCACTCCTTTGGCCGCAGCGACCAGCTTGATGTTGAAGCCTTAAAGCGTCTGATAAAAAGCGCCAGCCGCTTTCTCGACCCGCAAGATGCCATCCGCCTCGAACGTAAAAGCAGCGATCTAAAATTTGTCAGCAGCCGGCCAGCCGGCGGCTCTCATCTGCTAAAGGGCCTGTGGCAAAGACTCAATATCGACGATTGCTTGAAAAAGGCGCTGGATCAACGATCCTTTACCGCCCCGGTGGCCGAAGCTCTGTTTGCCATGGTGGCCAACCGGGCTCTTGCGCCGTCATCAAAGCTGGCCATCGAACAGTGGGCGGCCGAAGAGGTGTACTTTGGCGAGCATCCGGATGTTGATTCCCGGATTACTCTGACCAAAATTTCCTGATTATCCTGACCATCCAGAACGATTTCCGGATTAATTGGACCCGGCCATCTCACCTCAAGATACCTGCAAATGTTGCATTAAAAACTCTACCGCTTCGGTGAAGCATACGTTGCCGACCGCCATAACCATATCGATCGGATTGAAGTTCATCTTACAATTAAAACATCTTGCCAGATTAGTTTTACTGTTGGTAGCCGTATTACAATTGTGGCATAGAGGACAGCGGAACCGCAGCCACTTGCCGCCTGGCTTTATCTCCATGTTCATATGAGTAATGACTTTTTCGATGGGGATCTGGTTGCGCAGTGATCGTAAAAGGGCCGAAGAATAATGGGACATATTTCACCTTTACGGCAAAAAGGCCCGACCAGAGGGCCGGGCACAGGAGTATGAAGAGGGATCTAAAAGATTTCTGTCGACGCCGTGCGGACATGCTCGGCGGTGACCGTGCGGGACTTATTTTTGGCGGCCACGATGATGGCGCCACGGGCCAGATGATTGGCCTTTCGGAACAACCCGCCTGAGCCCTGGTGGATGGCCGTAACCGCCGCGTTTTCAAAGATGTCATGAGTTACCCCGCAGATGGCCAAATGATGCAGCAAATACTCGTGCATCTGGGCCCGCGAGACCCCTTCCAGGTGGCTGCGGGCGACAATGCGCGAGGCAAGCGGAAGAGATGATCGATACATGAGGGAGTCTGCCAGGTTGGCCTGACCGGCCAAAACGATGGGAAGATACGGTTTGGAGTCTTTTTCAAACTGGGTCAGGGTGTGCAGCTCGGCAAAGACCTCAAGGCGCAGCAGCGAAGCCTCATCGATTACCAATACGACCTTGAGACGCTTGTTTTGCACCAATTCCAGAAGTTCGTTTCTGATGCGCTGGACCATGATGGCCTTGGATACGCCGGCCATTGAGGCGCCCAGGGCATGCAGCAATTGTCGATACAGCTCTGAGATCGGTCCGGTGGTCGCCACAAAATACAAGCTGCGGTACTCGGAAGGGTGCAGCATTCCGGTCACATAGCGCAGGGCCGTGGATTTTCCGCTGCCGATCTCGCCGGTGACAAGGGCAATGGCGCCGATACTCATGGCATAATGCACTCTTTCGGACACCGACTGCAGGGCCGGGGTTTGCATAATGTGTTCAAGATCGATGTCGGCGGCAAACGCTTCACGCTGCATTTCAAAAAAGACTCGATATTGTGCATTCATGACAGACCTCCTTAGAAGACACCGCCGCTTTTGTGGCCATGGCCATTTTCGGTATCGATTTGGGTCTGGTGGTTTTTGTCGCGTTTGACCCGGCAGTTGACCGCAAGATCAACCGGGTGCAGGTAGCCGTAACTTTTGTGGGCATGACGCGCCTCCACCTTGTTGGGGCGATCCGGGTGGTAGAGTAAATCCACGCGCTGACCGATCAGGCAAACCGGAGCCTCAAAAAGATGCCCGTTTAAAATGACGGCGCGGTCTTTGGCCACCTTTCTTCGGGCAACGCAGCGAAAATGATCGCTTAAGTTGTCCGGCGCTGAGCGGATGCACTGCATGTGGGCGGCAAATCGGTCAGCCGGAGTGGTGCCGATGCCGCCGTGGGGCTTGCTGTGATATTCATTGCGCAGCCAATCTTCCAATTTTTGATTGAGCGCATCCAGCGTCAGGGGCAAGCTCAGGGCCGCTAAAAACTGCTCGCGCACCCGGCGGTAAAAGCGTTCTATTTTACCCTTGCCTTGCGGTTTGTAGGGCCTTGCGTGAACCAGGGCGATCCCCAATGAGGCGCAGACATGTTCGAGGTGATGCGAACGATAGGCGCTGCCATTGTCGACATAGAGTTTTCTGGGAAGCCCGCGTCTTAGCATGGCCTTTTCGAAGGCATCCAAAAATGCTTCCAGTTTCTCAGATAGATAAAAACGCGCATAGGGCACAAGACGGCTGTGATCATCGATGAAAGCAATCAAATAAGACTTTTTGTTCCGCGGTTCGGCCGCCACCATCGGACCGTGCATCACATCGCTTTGCCACAGATCATTGGGCAGTTCGGCTTCGAACTTGCGCCGGTCCTCGCTGCCCGGGGCTACTTCCATCAAATGCCGATCATGCAAGAAGCGGTAAACGGTCGTGGTTTTAAGCTGGGTGCCGGCGCTGACAAGGCCGCGCTCGCGCATGGCCCTGATCAGCATCGGCACTGTCGCTTTGGGCATGCTCTTTTTTAAGGCGATCAGATTTTCGGCCGTCATTTCATCGATGGCGCGGGTTTTCGTTTTATCCTCGCGCTCTTTGGGATAAAGCGATTCGAGTCGGCCACCGCTTTGTTTATAGCGTTTTACCCAGCTTAAGATCGCCGCCCGGCTGATTCTGGTACGTGCTGAAAAGGGGATCGCCCACTTGCGGGCGCACTTTTGCGCAAGCAGCCGCTGCTGTTCGCCAAATTCAAGCGTTGTGCTGCCGACAAATTCGTGAATGACGCTGAAGCGGAACACGGCAATCTGCTTTTTCTTATCTTCGCTCATGGAAACAACCCTCCTTTTGCTTTTTTTGCGCTCATAGCCCATTTTCCCGCAGGGCATAAGCGAAGCCTTCGGTAGGTTGCTGTCCGATGAAAAAGACTGCCGCGTTAAAATGACGCTTCAGACCGGCACGATGGCCAGTTGCCACAGCCGGTCAAAGCCCGCTATCAGGCACTTTCGCCACTGCAGGCCCAAATAGACCAGCACCTTGCGCTTAAGGGAACAAAGCCAGTGGCGCCCCCGCGCACCATGGTCCGGCGAAGGCCAGCGCCCGATTTCAATCCTTCGCGCCAGCCGGGATTTGATGGCGGCAATAGTACTTTGGAACCGGCGAAAGTAGCCCCTGGGCCGGCATTTGATAACGCATCCGCATAAAGGACATAAAAAGCGCCTCATGGGTAAAGCGGCGGGGTATCCCTCAAAAAGGGTGGCTGAAAACCCATGTCCCCACAGATGGCTTTGGCGGCAGCACGGGCATATGGCGGGTTTTTTCCAGGGAAAATTTCGTCCGAGCAAAAACAGCTTCTTGAGATCCACGTCAACAGATAGTATCATCATCAGGTCTTTTGTTGAGGCCACCCATGTGGCCCCTGTTTTGGGCAGTTGGGTTCTGCGAAAACCCAACTGCCTTTTTCATCAAACAAAAAAGCCCCTTCCACGAGGGGCCATTTAATTCGATAATCCCTATCTGTTTGTCAAACTAATCTGAAAATACCGGCGGGGTATTTGCTGTTTTAATCTGGTTTTCTACACCGGAGTTGCAGGTTCAGCACTTTTACCGCTCCATGGATTTTTTGCTTGAACACGGAGAGGCCATACAGAAAGAAGTCTTCTGGTCCACGGCCAACTTGCTCAACCTGACCGTCGATCTGATCTTTTTCGATACCACCAACACCTATTTTGAGATCGACGAGCCGGGACCCTCTGATTTGAAGGCCTACGGCAAATCCAAGCAAAAGCGCGATGATTTGCCCCAGGTAACGATCGGTCTTGCGGTCACCCGCGAAGGCATCCCGGTTCGCTGTTGGGTGCTGCCGGGCAACCAGCATGACAGCAAGTGCGTCGATCAGGTGCAAAAGGACTTAAACAGCTGGAACCTGGGTCGGGTGGTCTGGGTAATGGACCGCGGCATGAGCAGCGAAGAAAATCAGCGGATCCTTCAGCGAGGCTGCGGCCAATACATCCTGGGTGAAAAGCTCAGCGGCGATCATCTCAACGAAGCGGCCCTGGCCCATCCAGGACGGTTTAAGGTAGTGGCCGATAATCTTCACATCAAAGAAGTCTTTGCTGGTGAGGGAACAGGCCGACGCCGCTATGTGATCGCTTACAATCCCAAACAAGCTGAGCTTGACCGCATCAACCGCGAGCAGATCTTAGAACGTCTGTCCTGTGAACTGGAAGTGCTCAACCGCAACAACAAGACCAAAGCCCAATGCAAGCTGCTGCTGCACCGCTCCATGGGGCGCTATGTCAAAGAGCTTAAGAGCGGAAAGCTCAAAATCGATAAGACCAAAGTTGCCCAGGATGAAAAGCTTGACGGCAAGTATCTGCTATCTACCAGCGATCAGCACATGTCAGCCGAAGATATCGCCCTGGGCTACAAGCAGCTGCTGGAAGTCGAACGAGCCTTCAGGACACTGAAGAGCACCTTGTGCCTGCGCCCGGTGTATCACTCCAAAGACGATCGCATCCGTTCCCATGTTCTTATCTGCTGGCTGGCGCTTTTGCTGGTGCGCATCGCCGAAGTGGAAACCGAGCTGACCTGGCCCAGAATCCGCAGGCAGATGCAGCAGCTAAATTTAATCGAATTTTTTGACAATAATGGACGTATTCTCCAGCACACCGAACTGACCGCCAATCAACGCAACTTATTGAATAAGCTTAGAATCAAGTCTCCCAAACGCGTCCTGAAAGTCGATTTGTCCTCATAATTTCATAGGCACTACGTTGAATTTCGTTCAGTGTGTATCTGATTGATATGTTGTCGTTTTCTCGTTTTCGTGTAACTATGACTGTCGAACCCGGGTTTCTGATTCTGACATTTCCAATTTTCATTTCCTCCTTAGGAAAAGGGTCGCCTTTAATCGTGTTTAATCGAGGACCACATTCGGTCTTTCAGATGTATTGAGATGGGTCTTTGGCGGGAACCGATGATTTCAAAATTGAAGAAAGGAACCCTAAGCAGGCCCTTAATTTGAAGATATAAGCAGCATACAGATTGCTTGCCAGTACTATCGATACAGATATTCTATAATTTCAACCGTATCTTTTATCGTTTTCAGAGCGAGTCCTCTAAAGCTATACCCTGGTATTTCCTTAATATGAAGAACATTATTGCCACGCTCTCTAATTTCATTGGCAAGTTTTTTATGACCGTCAGATAGCAATTTTGAATTTCTTGCGACGCTAATGAATCTTGTAAGAGGGTCCTCCTCAGAAAGATTTATTACATTGGACATTCTTTTATTACTGCTTTTGATAAAGTAACCCTTTGATCTCAATTTTTCCCGCAAAGCCAATTCAAGCAAAGCTCTGCTTAAGGAAATGCCTGCTTTATCCAATCCAAATGCGAACGCTTCTTTAATCTCTTCGAAATATACAATTACATTATGAGGCAGTTTTGAAGATGTGATAATTGCTCCAACCTGAGCTTTGCGAGCATAATAGCTCGGAATATAAAACCAAGAAAAAAAATCGTCCCAAAGCTCATCGAAATTATCATTAAAGTACTCCTCTATTTCAATCCGCACTTTTTTACTGTCGGTATCTATATTCTTGTTTATAATCGCAGCGAGATTTTCGGCAAAATTCAACGTTTCGAAATTTACTTTTTTTCTGAGCTTATCAATAATATTTCGCGCCTCAGGATCAATGATTTGTATTTCGCTGACATCATGCATTTCACCAAGTATTTCATTACGCTTTTCAATTGCACCAAAAGCAAGCTCTATTGCTATATTCATGAACTGGCTTGATTCTTCCTTGCCTGCTGGTTTTTTTGCTTCATAGGTTAGTTTTATGAACTCTTTTTCAAGCCTTTGAAATTCCCTAATTTGTTCAAGGAAATAAATATCAGTAGTCATAATTATTCTTCCGCGTCTATAGAAGATGTCAGTTTTTAATTGATTACATATCTGAGATTGAGGGTTAATCAGATTCCATTTCGGTGATGCTATTTTTTTTTGCCAAAAATTCTGCAGATCCTCTTCAAAATTTCAGAACGGCCCGATTTCTGCTCTAAAACCGCTCTTCCGACAGTTCTAAAACCTTTCATTTTGAAAATTCAGTACGTGTTGCGATATGCATAGAACTATACGGATAAAATCTACTTTTCCCTTGCGTTTTATGCTATTTTTCCTTTAATAGCTTCAAATCGATTAAACTGAGCTGAGATTGATAATGACAATCCATACCCTTCACACACCGCCTGCTTGGTCTAACGGAGCATTAAGACTATATCATGGGACTATAGAATCCCATGCGAATTCAATCATGAACAATGGCGTCGATATCTCTAAAGGGAATCCCCTGACTGACTTTGGTACAGCCTTTTACACAACGACTATAAAGAAACAAGCCGAAACCTGGGCATGGAATCATAGCCAATTAAAATCAGAGAAGCCATTTGTCGTGTGTTTCGATTTGGACAGGGATTTAATGGCCAGTTTAGAATCCCTATCTTTCGTATGTTGTGAAAGGGATATTGATGATTTTTGGGGGTTTGTTTTTCACTGCAGAAATGGAGGGGTTGACCACAATCGAAATTTATCCCCCAAAGGCGTCTATGACTTAGTAATTGGACCGGTCTCGGCATTTTGGCGTCAAAAGCTTGCGCTTTATGGCTGTGATCAACTAAGCTTTCATTCTAAAGATGCCGAAGATGTGATCAATAAGAGTCCGAGATCCAAGTATGAAGTAGTGCCATGATCAAGTCAGAGCTAAAAAATGTTTATTGGGAAATTGTCAAAGAATGCTTGGTGAAATTGCATCACAGAAATGAAAATTCTGCTTTCTGGTCATGCAATCTTCTTAGAGCGAAAATTGACAACCCACCAAAAAATGGAATGACTGGGGATCTTTTTTACAATCTTGAACCATTCTCTGTTGCATGCCAAATGGCCAACAATGACTTAGATTTTCAGATAAATTCCAAAAAGTATAGCAGAATCCTTAGAAAATATGGGTGGTAATCTTCACCTATTTCCGCGACCTCCTGATCCTCCGGTACTCCCACGGCGGCACCGGATCTGGGTGTGACCATAAGCCAGCCTTCTCAGCTCTCGCCTGCGTTTCCAGTTTCAACCATTCCGAGCATGCCGGAATTTTTCCAATAGAACCGGTAAACCCAAGCGAACCCATTCTTGATCATTTCCTCATTCACACATACGTCCGCGACATATACCTTTCCGACAATTCGCCCGTAGCGATCGACATCATATTTGACCACCCGGACCTGTTTCCCGAACACCAGATCAGAGACAAGCTACTTTGGCCCTGATCCCGAAATCCTGCCGGCGCTCAGGGCAATCGATTCCATATAAACGGATCTTGTGCTGAGCGCGATTTTCAAGAACCGTGATCGTGTCACCATCGGATACGCCGACTACCTTCCCGATGAATGCATTGTTCGGCGTAGACATGAACTGCGGTTGTAAGAGCGAGGACAAATTACGACGATGAAAAGGCCGGCGAGCTTGAGCATGGTTGCAGTTACGGTGCAGTAGGCATAAATATTTTAGTTTTTTATCAATTCATGTGACATAAATTTATAAGTAGATGGAATAGTGTCACCACCGGAGAATTTGGGTTTGTACTACGAACGGGTCTATGGGAAATGGCGTGCAGGAAATAGGACAGGATATATGTGGTGATATTGGGATCATATTTGCAAACTAATAATAATTTGGATATAGAGCAACAAGGTAGGTCGAGATTTCTATTAGCTTTGCAAGCGCTTGCAACTGAAGGAGGTGTGAGATGGAACTGGAGGGGTTTGAGCTTTTCAAGGAGCATGGGAGGTCGTTTAATCCCAAGATATCGATCAGGAAGCGAGGGCAGATAGGATTTAATAATGGTGCTATAAACAGGTGCAACCTCGACAAGTATGGCTATGTCAAACTGTATTATAATAAGGATGCAAAAATGATCGCTTTCAAGTTCACGAATGATCCTAAAGAGGAAGGCGCGATAAAGATTCAGAAGCGACCCTCGAACTATTTTTTCAGCGGCAAGTCATTTCTTGATTATTACTCGATAAACTATTCAGAGACCGAGACCTTTGATCTTGATTGGGACGAGGACAGGAAGGTTGCGATGATTGATATCAAGAAGCACACAGAGGAATAAAGAGGGATTCTTCAGAGCTTGCTTAGAGGATATTAAACTTGCTTAGAGATACTTGGAAAAGCTTAGAGTTCTTGATGGGGTTATTGTCGAAAATAAAGGTGAGTGAGGATGTTGAAATGGATAGTGGATCGATAAGGGTTGTCAATTGTTCGCAAGGTGAACATGACGGTTTTCGTTACCGGAACTAGGAGGGGATAGTTGGGGATTGCGGGTGACTCTACTACGATATCGTATCTGTGAGCGATATTTCTGACTGGGAGGCACGTACGATGCAAAAATATAGGACTTGACATTTGCAAGATTTTAGAATATCCGTAGAAGTGAAAAATAAAAAAGCCCAGAGCCTTTGATGGGTAAGGGGCCGCCGAGCTCTTTTATTATCACACGGCAGGGGCCGAGTGATGGTCATAAAGCACCTCTAACGTAGACTGGGGCGTATGGTTTGTCAAGAGGAAAATCAGCCTAAGGTTCTGACATTAAAGGGATCATCTCTGCCCCTCCGAAAACAATGACTGTTGATTGGAATAAGGAGGGTTCACACCATGGTGAAGCGTAAGCCGCCGCCACGTTAAGGCCTGTCAGGTAGCGGGCGTCAATCGCCGCTGGCGGGCCTGTTCCACACAATCGGCAGCCCCTTTCCATATACACGCTCCGGGTGGTCCGGGGCGGCAGTTCTATCTAAATCGGAAAATGGAAAGGTGTTTACAATGATTTACTCGATCTCTTACGATCTGAACCGTGCTGGGCAGAATTATCAGGACCTGTACGAAACTATCGAGAGAGCGAACTGTTGGGCGCATCCCATGGAATCGCTTTGGTTCATTTCTACGCACGAGACCGTGCAGCAGTGGTGCGACCGCTTGAAGGCAAAGATTGATGCCAACGACAGCCTGTTCGTCGTTGACATCACCAACCAGGCGCGTTGCGGATGGTTGTCAAATAGTATTTGGGAATGGATCGGTAAAATCCGCAACTAAAATGCAGCAACCACAAGTACAATGCCCTGCTGAGTGATCGGCAGGGCTTTTTTAGTTTGCACAGGCACGGTGTTGGAATGTGATCGGGTGTTTTATTCTAAGACGAAAATAATTGCGGTGATGATCAAGGCGATCGCTAAAGGTTTTACGATGAGTGACCAACGCCAAGCGGCCATGCGGGAATGTGTTGATGAGGTTTGTCGGGCGAGAGGGTTGGGCGGACTATTTCGTTTTGATGTAGGTCGTTATCATCCGAGTGAATCTAATGCCCCGGACCAAACTCGCTTATTTTAGACACTCCCCCCTTCGCGTGTGAGAAAAAGTTTCCAAGATCGGCAAAAATGTGGAAAATTAGCAAAAATATGGAATTGGTATTTACAATCATTACAGAATCTTGCTTTTAAACGAGGAGGTTAGAAAGCTCAGAGACCCTGTCTTCGAATCCGTAGGTCGCCCGTTCGAATCGGGCCGGGCGCGCCAGTATTTCAAGCAGTTGAATCGCATGAAGGGTGTGACGTCTTCCGGATTCGTCTGCATGTAAGCACAATGTAAGCAGATTCGATCAATCAAACCAAAATGAAACGCCCTTCCCCGTCATCGATGATCTTCATTTAAGTTGACTGCTGGCGTTCAAATGGTAAGTTGGTGCCATTCTGAGTGCCATTTTCCCACCCCACATTGAAAATGAACCTGCTCTGACAAAGAGGCGGTATGTCCCCCGAGACCCACTCCGACGACCTGATCCATTGGATTCGCTTTTTCCTCAATGGCGTGGCCCAGACGGCCGCCAAAGGCCGGGATGTGTTTCGTCAGATTCTGGCCCTGCGCACCGAGGTCGAACAAGCCGTGCTGGGGCTGGGCAAACGCGCCCGGACCGCCCGGAGCGCCCTGAACCTGTTGTACCGCCAGCCCCTCGTCAATGCCGGTGATGTGGAGCAGGCATTATCCATCAGCACGCCCACGGCCAATGCCCTGATCAAGGCCATGATGGAACTGGGCATTCTGGTGGAGGTCACCGGCCAGCAGCGCTTTCGCTCGTATGTCTTCGAACGTTACCTTAAGCTCTTTCTAAGTTAAGGTTAATTGATTTTCTTTAACTTAGCCGCTCGCAAAGTTAAAGAAAGGAGTCTCCCGGTGGCACAAACCCAAACCACCGAAAAAGCCTTCGAGACCTATGTGATGCAGATGCTGGCGGCCAAGGGGTGGCGGCAGGGGTCGGTAGCGGAATGGGACCAGGCCCTGGCGCTCTTTCCAGCCCAGGTGGCAGCCTTCATCGCCGATACCCAACCCGCGCCGTGGGCCGAGATGCGGCGGCTGCACGCCGATCAGTTGGAAGCCATGCTGATCAAGGCCCTGGTCAAGGAGCTGGCCATCAAGGGCATGCTGCATGTCCTGCGGCATGGGTTCAAGTTTTACGGCAAAACCTTCCAGACCGCCTGCTTCAAGCCGGCCCACGGTCTCAACCCCGAAATGCTGGCGCGCTACGGCCGCAACGTGCTGACCGTGACCCGCCAGGTGCCGTGTCATCCGACGGATCACAGCACCATGGATCTGGTGTTGGCCTTGAACGGCCTGCCGGTGGCCACCTGCGAGTTGAAAAATCCGGGCACCGGCCAGAACTGGCGCCATGCCATCCATCAATATCAAAGTGACCGCGATCCGCGTACGCCATTGTTCGAATTCAAGAAAAGGGCCCTGGTCCATTTTGCCGTGGACCCGGACCAGGTCTACATGACCACCCGCCTGGCCGGTGACAGCACCTTTTTCAGGCCCTTCAACCGGGGCAGCCACCCGGGCGAGACCCAGTGCGGAGCGGGCAATCCCCAGCACGCTTCGGGTTACCGCAGCGGCTATCTGTGGGAAGAGGTTCTGGAACAAGAGAGCTTTCTCGATATTCTGGGCCACTTTCTGTTTGTGGAAAAGCGCGATGTGAAGATCGACGACGGCAAGGGCGGGCAGCGCCTGGTGACGCGGGAGAGCATGATTTTTCCGCGCTACCACCAGTTGGATGCCGTGCGCAAGCTGGTGGCCGGTGCGCGCCGGGAAGGGCCGGGCCGCAACTATCTGATCCAGCACTCGGCGGGCAGCGGCAAGACCAACTCCATCTCCTGGCTCTCCCACCGGCTGGCCAGCCTGCACACGGAGCAGGACCGGAAGGTCTACGACTGCGTGATCGTGATCACCGACCGCCAGGTGCTGGACCGCCAGTTGCAGCAGATCGAGCATGCCCAGGGCGTGGTCAAGGCCATTGACCAGGATTCGGGTCAACTGGCCGATGCGCTGATCGACGGCACCAAGATCGTGGTGACCACATTGCAGAAGTTTCCCTTTGTGCTGCGCGGACTGCTGCGGGCGGCCGGGGCGGACCACCTCGATGCGCCCACCCCGGAGGAGCGCACCAAAGCCAAGGCCTGGGAGGCGGAGATCGCCAAAAGGCGCTATGCGGTCATTGCCGACGAGGCCCACTCCAGCCAGAGCGGGGAGACCGCCAAGGAGTTGAAAGCCATCCTGGGCGCCGGCGCCGGGTCCGAAAATGGCGATGAGGAGCCGGACTGGGAAGACAACCTCAACCGGGTCATGCAGTCCCGCGGCCCCCAGCCCAACATCAGCTTTTTCGCCTTTACGTCCACCCCCAAGGGCAAGACCCTGGAGCTCTTCGGCAGGGTCGGCCACAGCGGCAAGCCGGAGGCCTTTCACCTGTACAGCATGCGTCAGGCCATCGAGGAGCGTTACATCCTGGATGTGGTTAAAAACTACACCACCTATAAAACCTATTTCAGGCTGGTCAAAAAGATCGAAGACGACCCCGATCTGCCGAAAAAAAAAGCCGCCCGCGCCCTGGCCAAGTTCCTGGTCCTGCACCCCACCAACCTCGAGCAGAAGAATCGTCACCCGCTACATGGACGACAAAGCGTTTGAGAGTGTTGCCTTCTCGGTTCTCTCAAGGGTCATTTACGATTCAATCCCCGCTGATGTTGGCGCAAGCCTCACCTAACGTTTGAGAGCTGCCCAGTGGGATTTCCAGTCGCAGGGGGAGCGGTCACGCTCGGCATACCGTGAGTCTATCATACAATCTCGACTGCGCCCACCTCGTACGCTACCTGTCCTGCCGCGACGGTCTGCCCGATGAAGCAGTTGTCGCGCGCCTCCGCCGCCGCGGCCCGATACTCCTCGAACCGCGCGCGCTTTCCCCCGTGGACCGTCGGGTTGACGATGATCCTGGCGTAGCGATGCTTCTGGGGATGGCCGCTCACGATCCCCTCGGTTTTGACTGCGAGCTCGGTGACGGCGAGGCGCTTTTTCTGAAGGTAATAGAGAAGGGTGAGGCTGTAGCAGGCAGTGACCGCGCTGATTAGAAGGGTCTCCGGGCTCGCGCCGACACCCTTTCCCCCCATCGAGGCGGGAGTGGAGTAGCGAATCATCTCGTCGCCCGCGGTGATCGTTCCCTCGCGGTCTTTTCCAGTACCGTGCACGACTGCATCTATCGTGAAGCTGAGATCTGCCATGGTTTGGCTCCTTATGAAGCGGGCCGATCGCCCTGTGCTTCCAAGGTATTGCCGATGCCGCATCGGGTCAATCCGGCGGGCACATTTGTAACGAACCTGCTTGCCTGCGGTTCGAGGCGAATTGCATGCAATTGGATAGGAACTTGCTCTTTTTTCAGATATTGAATCTTAATAATTGCATAAGAGCAATGGGCTTTTTGAAATTTCTTTCTAACAATTATTGATTTACCATAACTTAAAAAAAATAAGGGAAATGACGCCAATGCGCAACCCGTTCCCGTTCAGCCTCAGAGTCATTACCGACCCCATTGGCTTTTGCAATCGCACGCCCGAGATTCAAAAACTGATCTCTTATGCTAAAAGCAATACGAACGCGGTCATATACTCTCAAAGACGCTTTGGAAAAACCTCGCTGGTCAAGCAGGTGCAGCAGCGCCTTGAAAAAGCCGATTTTGTCACCATTTACATCGATCTGTTCGGTTTAAGCTCGGCTGATACGATTGCATCAAGAATTACCAGAGGCGTATACAAGGCTCTTTATGAACAAAAGGCGTTGTGGCAAAAGGCACTTGCCACCATCAAGAGCCATCGGCCGGTTGTCCGCCCTGATGAAACCGGCTTTTCCATTACGGCGGAAGCAGCCGGTTCCAAGGTTTTCGGCGCAGACTTGCTGGACCAGACCCTCCACGAGTTGGGTGAATTTCTTGCGCAAGAAAAGCGTAAGACCAATATCGTTCTGGATGAGTTTCAAGAGATTACCGAAATCAAAGACCCGGACGTCGAGGGGATCATGCGCTCCCACATCCAGCAGCATCAAGCATCATACTTCTTTGTGGGTAGCCGCCGAAGGGTCTTATTGGAAATGTTCAGCCAGAAGCGCCGCCCCTTTTTCCAAAGCGCGGTCAACTTCGAGCTCAACCCATTACCGCACGATGAATTCGTTACATTTATCGCTAAACGATTTGAGGATGCCAAAAAAAGATGCCCTCCGGAAGCTGCGGATGCCATCGCGGCGACGGTGGGCGATCATCCATATTATGGGCAGAAGCTGGCCTTTTTTTGTTATGAAAGGGCCGACAAAAAGGTCACGCAGACCGATGTGCAGCAGGCGTATGCGGATCTTCTCCAGGCCGAGCGTCCGGTTTTCGAGGCCATTGTGCTGGGACTGGCCCCGCGGCAAATCGCACTGCTCAAGGCCATCGCCAGGGAGCCCACCAAATCAATCCTGTCCATGGACTACATCCGAAAGCATGCCTTGAAATCCATCGGCGGCATTCAGGCAGCGACAAAGAGATTGAATCAGTTGGATCTGATCGAGAAAGAGAAAGATGTCTGGATAGTCGTGGATCGGGTCTTTGCCCGCTGGCTCACGCAATAATCCCAATGTCTCATCGGTGGGGCTTGCCAAGCCCCACCCCTGTCCATCCATCCCCTTTAGGAGCGGACCTGATCGATTATGACCGGCCTCCTACTGATGATCATTCCAGTCGCCTTCTCTGCGCGCTGACCTGTTAGAAATGGAGCTGGCATTTTCAGGCCACCTAGGACCAAACTCCTTTGCAATACACCACCGCTGATTACCCCTCCGGTCTGTAAATTTGGATTGGATCATCCCTGTCGCAAATTAAGATTCTGTTCATGCCGGGAATGTGAATATCGCCGGCTGCCGGAGGAACTGAGTATCGGGCCCCAATCATCAGGAGCAACAAGGGTTGGATTGGTTAAGCCCGGAGTTCATCTTTTACCAGATAGCGGGTGATAATCATCATCAGCAACATGGTTTAAGTCAGTTGGATACTTTGAATATCGCCACCGAGCAAAGTGCTTAACCCGTCATTCTTAAACATTTCCCTATTCGTTATCTGTATCCTCTGGGTGAAATATACGTCACCCCATTTACGCCTGTGTGTACTAAGGGGCACTAAAACGCATTGCTCACATGCCACAAAGCGCCTGCCGGGACCGCCGGGTTGGAAAGTTGAAAGTTGAATAATTGTGGTGCGTCCAGGATGTTCCCACAGCCCTCGTGAATTTTACTCTGCGGGTATTACAATTGAAAATTGGCTTTTGGCCTTAAACCGAATACCCTGGCAAACGAGGGAAATGACATGGCGCTTTTGGATCGGGTTGAGATAAACCCAGGCAGGCCCGCTGAATATGCGGTGATCTGGCTGCATGGATTGGGCGCTGACGGGCATGATTTTGAACCCATTGTCCCGGAGTTGGCCCTTCCCGAATCGCTGCCGGTGCGGTTCGTCTTTCCGCACGCGCCCATGCGCCCGGTGACCATCAACGGCGGAGTGGTCATGCGGGCCTGGTACGACATTCTGGATCTGCCCTCCCGGAAAGTGGACGTTCAGGCCGTCCTTGAATCGGCCGGTTTTCTGCAGGAGCTCATCCAGCGCGAGCTTGCGGCCGGCATTGCTTCCGAACGCATCGTGCTGGCCGGTTTTTCGCAAGGCGGCGCCATCGTTCTGCACACGGGCCTGAGATACGACCAGCCTTTGGCCGGCATCCTGGCGCTGTCCACCTATCTGCCCACGGCAGCCAGCCTGGCCGAAGAACGCAGCCGCGCGAATGCGAATATCCCCATCCTGATGGCGCACGGCCGGCACGATCCGCTCATCCCCATCTCCGCCGCCCAAAGCACGCGCGCGGCCTTGACCCAGTTGGATTATTCCGTCCAGTGGCATGCGTACCCCATGCAGCACGAGGTGTGCATGGAGGAGATAGGCGATATCCGGGCGTGGATCATCGATGTTTTGAAATAATTCCTGCTTGGAAAGCCAGCGTGGGGAGACCATGCTGGCGCAAAGCGCATCGGCTGTGCCCCTTTAGGGCCTGAGCAGATGCGTCTGCCCGGTGCGTACTGCGTCATAAATCAATTTGCCCGTCAATTTGATCTTGCCCCATGCGCCCTGCTTGCGGGCCATGATGATGTCGTACAGTTCTTCGCGGTCCTGGGGCGGCTTGACTGCGGAGCGCTTTTTGGAAAGCGCGAGCGAACGGGTCGGACAGGCGGCGACGCACACGCCGCAGCCGATGCAGCGGTTCAGATCCACGCGGGGCGTTTTTTCTTCTTCGGAAAGACGGATGGCGGCGACCTGACAGCGCTTTTCACAACTGCCGCAGCTTTTGCATGTGCCGGGATCCACGACGGCATAATAGTTTGCGGACCAGAAGTCCAGCGGCTTTGCAAGCACTTTATGCATGGCCAGCATCCCGCAGCAGCATCCGCAGCAGGAACAGATGAATTCGGCTGTTTGCGTATTGGATGGCTGCAGCACCAATCCTTCTTTTTGATTTTGATCGATGATCGCCAGGGCCTCATCTTTCGAAACCTCCCGGCCGAGCCCCTTTTCCAGAGCGGACTGCGCCATCCAGCCGACGGCCAAACAGGTTTCTTTTCTCTGCGTGACCTTGCAGGATCCGCCCGTCATGGATTTCTTCTTGCGGCAAATGCAAGCGAATACGGCAAAGGGCGCTTCGGCCGTCCGCAGCAGTTCGGAAATTTGATCAAACGTGCTGACATGCTGTTGCGGTTGAATGCTTTTCGCGACCGGAACGGTGCGCATCTGAGGAAGCGCTGTTCCCAGAAAGGCAATCCCGAATTTGGGATCCGAGGTATATCTGTCAAAGGCCTTTATGAATTCCGGGGTCAGCCGTTCGTGTTGCGCTTCGTACATGCCCACCACCAGAGGGGAGCACCAGAAGTGGGGTTCGCCGTTCTTCTTTTTCGATTCAATGCCGCCCTTTTGAAAAATCCGCACAAGAATGCGCGCCAATGCTTCCGGTGAGTCGACCAGATGCGCC
The DNA here is from genome assembly GCA_003599575.1 of Desulfobacteraceae bacterium. Lineage (GTDB taxonomy): Bacteria > Desulfobacterota > Desulfobacteria > Desulfobacterales > Desulfosarcinaceae > Desulfatitalea. The sequence goes on from QZKV01000074.1 coordinate 44,407, forward strand.
GCCTTGCCGTAAATTTGCCCGATCGTCTCAGGTTTGTGAGCCAGAAAGGTGGCTATCTCGGCTTCTTGCGGGGTGAAGATATGCTTCAGGATTTCAATTTCAACGCCGGACCTGGTGGCCGGAAATCCCACCGCCTGGCCGTCGAGGTGCTTTTGCAGCCTGACGTAAACGCGATCTTCTGGATTCATAGGGCCCTCCTCTGGTCAAAAATACTGCCCTTATTGAAGAACGTTGGCAACGCATTCCGGAAATTGGCCCGGGCAATCCACTTCCGCCATGACGGATCAGGAGAAGACCGGTGCCTCCTTGGAGGCATTTGCACAAGGTATGATCAAAGTAAAGCGACTGCCCTTACCGGGAGCACTGTCGATGGAAAAAGTACCTCCCAGCAGGTTGATTCTATCCCGGATGCTGAACAAGCCCAAACCTTCGTCTTTTCCGGGGGCCGCTTCCAATCGGCCCGGATCGAATCCTACCCCTTCATCCTGGATGGATAAGCGTATGGCGCCTTCGATTTGCTGCAACCGCACATGGGCCCAGGAGACTTTGGCATGCTTGGTGACATTGAACAACAATTCACGCACCGATTCGAAGACCATGATGGAGACATCTTTGGGCAGCCGGCATTCACTCTCCAGGCACAAATCGACATTGAAATTATGTTTTTGCTGCATCCATTTGCAAAGCCACTTCAACCCGGCCGCAAGTCCTTCGCTTTGAAGCACCGGCGGACTCAGACTCACGCTCAGTGATCGGGACATCTGGATGGATTCATCAAGCAGGTCCCTGACCTTGTCCATCTCATATTTCAGATCAAAGCCCCCGACCTCATCCCGAAGAACACCCATTTTCATTCTTGCGGAAACCAGGTTTTGTTGTAAGCCGTCATGCAAAAGCTTTGACAAACGCCTGCGCTCCCGCTGTTCGGCCATGGTGAGTTCACCGGTCAGTCGGCGCATTTGATCCGCGCGGGCCTTCAACTGCTCGTTGGCCCGGGTGAGCTCTTTTTCGACCTGCTCGCGCTTTTCAATCTGTTTCTCAAGGGCTTGAATCGATTCGGTCAGCTCGGCCGTGCGTTCTGCGATCCTTTTTTCAAGTTCCAGGCGCAAGGCCTGCTCACCCTTCTTCAACTCGGTGGTATCCACACCGGTGATGACGACGTGGCCCTGTTTCGACCTGAAGGCCGTCAAGGCAAAATGTCTTCCCAACTGGCGATGAAAGGCCTCGACGCTGGTTGTTTTCCCCAGTTTGGGCGTATCGGCCAGCGCTTCGAACCAATACTTCTCGGTTTGCGGGAAGATTTCCAAAATGTGCTTGCCGACGGCGTTTTCCCGCGCAAGCCCGGTCATGCGTTCAAAGGCCGGATTGACATCCAGGACAACAGCGTCGGCGGGGTTGCCGTTTTCCCACGCGGTGATGTCGACGATCATGGCGCCGCTGACCATTTCGTTGAACATCAGCCGGTACTTCTCTTCACTGGCTTGCAGGGTTTCCAGGGCCCAACGGCGTTCGCTCACATCGATTGCGACCGAATACAGGTTTTTCGAATGGCCGCTCTGCGCCGGCACGGGAATGCTCTCCATCAGGATGTAGCGGGAGGTCTTTTCATCGATGCGCAGCTTGAGCTCGATGCTGTTTTTTACGGCGAGTTGCGCTGTTTGCGCCAGATGGTAAAAGAATCTGTCATGCCATTCGGGATGGACAAAACGACCGAAACTCCGCCCCACGACCTGCTCGCGGTCCGACCCCAGCAGGCGGTAGCATGCGGAATTCGCCTCCAGCACGATACCGGCTTGAGAGAGGACGAAATATCCCACCGGCGCATGCTCGTATAACTCAAAGAAATGCCGGTGCAGCTTGGACAGCTCGGCCTCGGATCGGCGCAACTCTTCGTTTTCGAATTCCAATTCGATAAGATGGGTCTGCAGTTCGCGAAAGATGCTTTTCAGATCCCCCGAGACCTGCACCAGATGGGTCTCAAGCTGCTGCCTTTGTTTTTCAGCCTCCTGCAGCAGGCCGAGCTTGGATTCGGAGTGTACCTTCAGGTTCATCGGTTGGTTGTCCCGTAGGCGAATGGTCCAGAACTGTACCCGCCTTGCGATACTTAGCCCAAAGATCATAAAGATGCCATGCCGTCAAGGGATTCCTTGTCCGCAAGGCGGTCCCGGCGGGCGTGACCGCCGCATCCCGGCACCACCGGTGCAAAAGGTTAGCGCGCGCCGGAATTCAAGCCAGCTTACAAATAGTCCGATACTGTATTTGTCTGCACATCTTCCATGCAACGGCGCTGCGTGGGTGTCTGAAATTGGGGATCGGGATGCGTATTCGAACCAAAACGCTTGCGATTGTCGGAACGATGGTAATGACGTTGGTAACCGTTTTGACCGCGGCATCATACCTCCTGGTGACCGGCCGATTTGCGCGGCTGGAAATCGATGAGGTCGAAACCCAGGTTCTGCGGGTCCACAATGAGCTCAACGACACCATCGCCACCCTGGAAGCCATAGCGGCCGACTGGGCGCCCTGGGACAACACCTGCCGATTCATCCAGGATCTGAACGAGTCCTATGTGGAAGAAAACCTGGTGGACGCGACGTTCACCAATCTGCGTCTCAATTTCATGCTTTTTTTCAATAATAACGCTGAACTGGCCTACAGCCGCTTTTTTGAACTGAATCCCGATCTCCCCCCGTTGGATCCCGAAGCGATACTGGCGGAGATCGGCAGGTACCCGGCCCTGCTGAGGCATACCGCCGCCAAGAGCCGGGTCTCGGGGGTTCTGGTGGCCCGCGGCTTTCCCTTTCTGGTCACCGCACATCCAATCGTGACCAGCAAATTCGAACTCCCCATCCGTGGAACGCTGTTGCTCGGACGCGCATTGGACTCCGAAGAGATCAAACGGATCGCTGCGGTCACAAAATCCAATTTGGCGATTCACCGGATAGCGCATCCCCAATTAAAGGTGCCCGCCGCAACCGTTCTGAGCGCGCTGTCGGAAACCGGCAAGATCCGGGCAGAGCCCATATCGGCACAACTCATCGGCGGTTACGGCACCATATCCGATCTGAACGGTGATCCGGCGCTGATTATCGAAATCACCCGGGATCGGAATGTATACCAATACGGCTTGGCGACGTGGCGCCAGAATGCGGTGACCATGTTCGCCTCCAGCCTTTTCTTTTTCCTGTTGATCGTGCTGCTCCTGGATCGTTCCATTCTCAATCGGCTGAGGGATATGGCCCTGCGGGTCAACGCGCTGGCCAGTTCAGTCGACGCAAGCGGCCGCCTGGAAATCCGCAACTTCGATGAGATCGGGCAACTCGCCCAAAGCATCAATACGATGCTGGAATCGCTGCACCGTTACCACTCGATGCAGATCGCCAGCGAGAAACGGTACCGGCAGTTTTTCGAGGAAGACATCACCGGAGACTTCCTGATGTCCCTGGATGGACGCATTATCGAATGCAATCAAGCTTTTGCCAGGATTTTCGGTTATGCGAGCGCCGAAGAGGTCAAATCGGCCGACAAGGAACGGTTCTACCCCTCCAAGCCAAATGGCAAACAGTTGCTGAGAGGGTTGCTGCGGGAAGGCCGCACGGAGGGCATTGAATTGGAGCTGACCCATCGAAGCGGCCGGCCCATTTACTGCATCGGCAATCTGGTCGGCCATTTGGATGATTCGGGCGCTCTGAAAGAAATCGGAGGATATCTTTTTGACGATACCAAGCGCGTCCTTTTGGAAAAAGATCTCCGCCAGGCGCAAAAAATGGAATCCATCGGCACATTGGCCGGCGGCATCGCACATGACTTCAACAACATCCTTTCCGGCATCATGGGGTACACTGAAATCGCGCTTTCCGAAATTCCGGCCGCCGCACCGGCCGCCGGAAGGTTGCAGCGGGTGATCAAGGCCGCCCATCGCGCCAAGGAACTTGTTCATCAGATTCTGACTTTCAGCCGCCAGGACGAAAGCAATAGCCGCCCCCTCCAACTGGTGCCGGTGGTCGAGGAAGCGGTCAAACTGATGCGGGCGGGGCTGCCCAGCACCATCGCTATCCGCGTGCGGGCTCAAGCCCAGGTAACGATCATGGCCGATCCGGTCCAGATCCACCAGGTGATCATGAACCTGTGCACCAATGCCGGTCAGGCCATGAAGAAAAAGGGGGGCATCTTAACGGTCATCGTTGAGGAAACAACCCTGGACGAGAGCTTTACCGATCGCTACATCGGCGTGGCCCCGGGGCATTTTGCGCGCATCAGCGTGGCAGACACCGGAGAGGGGATCGCCCCGGAAATCATGGACCGCATTTTCGATCCGTTCTTCACCACCAAGGGCAAAACCGAGGGCACCGGTTTGGGGCTTTCGGTGGTGCACGGCATAGTGACCAGGCTCAACGGCGCGATTACCGTCACCTCTTCCGCCGGCGGCAGCCGGTTCGATGTCTATCTGCCCTGTAGTGGGCAACCTTGTGAAACCAAAACGCCTGAATCCCAACCGATCCCCAGGGGTAAAGAGTCGATCGTCCTGATCGACGACGAGGATTTCCAGGTGGAAATCGGAACGCAGATGTTAATGATGCTGGGGTATCGCGTGGTCGGGTTCACCGACAGTATCAAGGCGCTGGAATACATCAGCGCGCACGCGGATCAGGTCGATCTGGTCATCACGGACATGACCATGCCGAAACTCACCGGCATTGACTTGACCCGCCGATTGCTCGATCAAAAGCCCCTCTTGCCCATCATCCTGTGCACCGGCTACAGCGAAGCGGTCAGCGCCGAAACAGCTTCGTCCACGGGTGTGCGCGGATTTATCATGAAACCCATCGTGGTCAAAGACCTGGCCGGCAAGGTGCGCGAAGTGCTGGATGCGGGCACACGGTAGTTTTCAGCCCCCTGCGCCAAAACGACTTGCCCGCGTTAAGATCTAAGTTGGCAGGATCAAAAAAGCCGTACATCGCCGGTTTGTTTATCCACCAGCATCCTTTTCAAGACACTGCCGTTTTGACCCACGACTTTGGCTACATAATACCGGCCCTTGTTTTGCAGATCCACCGCGTAATCGGCCGGCAAGTGATCTCCGGCTTCGCGGTCGATGACGATTCTGGCCGTACCGGTGCTCATGCCGTCAAACAGTTCCTGCCATTCCGGATCCTTATCAGCCGCAGCACTCTGCTTTTTGATATGTTCGTAAATCAGTTTTTTCAGTTGCATGCTTCCTCCCTTCTTGCCAAAGAGGCATTTATCCCATCATCAAAATCACAATAAACATGCCTTTCTCAAAAGCAGGGCCGAGCCGCTTGTTTTGGCACGCTCTGCTTATTTCGGTTAAAACCGCCGGGAAGAGGTCACTTTAGGCCGCGGTGCGCCATTTCATTCCCGGCCGGTTTCACAATCAGGAAAACGCCCATATATTTCTCAAAGAATCAGCTCTGGTTTATAGTGAGGTATTTTGATGGTTGCTGTCCGCTGCGAGCAAAATGGCAGGGCAGCTTCCATGATGACGGCGATAAGGAGAGAATAATGATATTCGGCGACATGGAACTGATTCCCATCACCGACGGCACCTCATGGGGCGACGGCGGCGGCGCATTTGGATTGGTTCCGAAAACAGTGTGGGATGAACTCCTCCCAAGCGATTCCCGGAATCGCATCCCCATGATTTTGCGGTGCCTGCTGGTTCGTACGCCTCAGGCAACCATTCTGGTCGAGACCGGCATGGGAGACAAGGTGACCCCTGAAATTGCGGAAAAACAACACATGCGGCTGGAACGTCCGAACGGATGGCTGTTAGACGACTTGCGCCGGCACGACGTTGCGCCCGATGACGTGGATATCGTTTTGCTCACGCACCTCCACGGCGACCACAGCGGCGGCGGCACCCGTTTTCTCGACGGGCAGATCGTGCCTACTTTCCCGCGGGCGCACTACTTGGTCCAACAGCGCGAATGGCGGGATGCGCACAATCTCAACGAACGCACCCGCGCCACATACTTTGGCATCAACTACGATCCGATTGAAAAAGCAGGCAAATTGAAGTTGCTGGACGGCGATGCAGCGGTAATCCCGGGGGTCCGGCTGGTAACCGCTCCGGGGCATACCGCGGGTCTGCAGGTCGTGATCTTCGAATCCGGCGGGCAGACAGCCGTGTTCCTGGGCGATTTGGCGTTCTTTCACTGGCAGTTGGAGCGGCTGGCCTGGGTCAGCGCCTACGATGTCGACCCGCTTGGGTCCATAGAGACCAAGCGCATCTGGCAGCCGTGGCTTGCGGAACGCGAAGCGCTGATCATCTTTCAGCACGATCCACTCATTACGGCCGGAAAATTGGTCTCACGGGAAGGGCGCTACAAAGTGGAAACAGTGGCGCCGGCGGGATAGCCGGTATCAGTCAAGCCAGGAGGAAGGGAAAGGGCAATGGAGCAAAGATAAGCCGCGCGCAAATAAGTCCGGCATCCCATGGCATTCGGGCGGGTTTCACAACCCGTCGATGACCCGCTGCAGTTTATCCCGCACTTCACCTGCGATTTCCGCCAGGCCCGGATTCTGCACCGCCTGCATGGAAGCCAGGGGATCCACTGCCGATACTTCCACCCGGCCTGCTTGGGTTTCTTGCACCACCACGTTGCACGGCAGCATGGTGCCTATATAAGGCTCAGTCTCCAATGCGCGCAGTGCCATCCGGGGATTGCAGGCGCCAAGGATCAGGTATCTCCTGAAATCAACATCCAGCTTATGCTTGAGTGTGGTCTGGACATCGATTTCGGTCAGGACGCCGAAACCCTCTGTTTTCAAAGCCTCGGTAACCCTGGTCACCGCCGCATCGAATGAATCCGGGACTGTTTTGGTGAGATGATATGCCATGAATGTTTTCTCCTTTCACGCTTCCTCGGCCCGGCGCTCCTGAGCTGGTACTCCGGCCCAATCGACAGCCGGTGGACCGCCGCAATCAGTGGACTCTATCTGATTTCAGAATGGGTGAAATGGGGCCGCGGCTTTATTCCACAGCCGATCAGACACTATTCCGCGTTTGGACCGCATGGGGCCGAAGCAAAAGAGGATACAGAAGAAAGCCGGTCTGGCTTCGGTTCCCTCCGGCCCTTCTTTTCACCCGCCTGAAAGTGGGTGATCGGCCGCTGGGTCACCATGATCAAAAGGGTACAACTTGCACGCGGCCTTGGTGGATTTGCCATGATCCCGATGGCGCTTACTTTAGATGAACCGGCAACCTGCATCGCTTAGGTGAGCTTCGTAAAATGACTCTTACGCCTTCTTTGGAAGGCTTGGGCGCATTGAGCGCATCCTGCCCGCGCAGGCAATACTTCCACTGCGCCGGACCGGACTCACCGTAGTATGTTGCCAACCGGCTTGGCGGAAATGAGCCGGAGCAGGCTTTGGGGCTCACAACCCACGGAGTTGCAAGCGCGTGAACAGGCCGACACCCAAGACCATGTATGCCAAAAGCGGCAGTATTCACATCGCCTACCAGATCGTCGGCGCAGGACCGCTGGACCTGGTCGTGATTCCGGGTTTCGTATCCAATGTGGAGTATATCTGGGAGGAGCCGCGGGCCGCTCTCTTCTTCAGTCGTCTGGCCTCGTTTGCCCGTGTGGTCCTGTTTGACAAACGCGGCACGGGGCTTTCCGATCATGTAGGGCCGGTGCCGACCCTCGAGCAGCGCATGGATGATGTTCGCGCGGTGATGGATGCCGCGGGTTCATCTCGCGCTGCGCTTCTGGGAGTCTCGGAAGGCGGCCCGATGGCGCTCTTGTTTGCGGCTACCTACCCCGAGCGAACCTCGGCGCTGGTGATCTACGGCAGTTTCGCCCGTGCCACCAGCGCGTCCGATTATCCGTACGGTTTTACAATAGAAGAAACGGCCGCATTTATCGATTCCATGGAACGTAACTGGGGCGGTCCCTGGGGGGTCCAACACTGGGCGCCCAGCATGCAGGCGGATATCGCTTTCAGGCATTGGTGGGGCACCTTTCTTCGTCTGGTCGCCAGTCCCGGCGCAGCCGCAGCCACCCTGAAGATGGCCATGGAAATCGATGTCCGCCACGTGCTGCCGGCGATCCGAACACCGACGCTGATAATACACGCGACGCACGACCGCTCTCTTTCCGTTGACCACTCGCGCTACATGGCCAGGCATATCCGCGGTGCCAGGCTTGTCGAAGTGCCCGGCGAGGACCATTTGTTTTTTACCGGTCCGGCAGAGACGATCCTGGGGGAAATAGAGGAGTTTCTCACGGGTGTACGTCACACCGGCGAACCGGACCGGGTGCTGGCAACCGTGCTTTTTTGCGATATCGTCGGTTCCACTGAACGGGCCGTGGCCATGGGGGATGCGCGCTGGCGTGATTTGCTCGAGCAGTATTATGCCCTGGTCCGCAGATCGTTGGACCATTATCGCGGCCGCGAAATCGATACGGCCGGCGACGGTCTGCTGGCCGCTTTTGACGGCCCGGCCAGGGCTATCCAGTGCGCCTTACGGTGTGTTGGACAGATCCCTGCGCTCGGCTTGCAGATGCGCGCGGGCCTTCACACCGGAGAGTGTGAACGGGTCGGTGAAAAGCTCGGGGGGGTGGCCGTCCACATCGGCGCACGGGTCGCGGGGCTCGCCTCTGCCGGTGAAGTTCTCGTCTCCAGAACGGTGAAAGATCTGGTGGCCGGATCCCCGATCCGGTTTGAAGATCGTGGCACGCATCTGCTCAAGGGTGTGCCCCAGCCTTGGCGCCTGTACGCCGTGGAATCCGCGTAGGGCCTAGCGGATTTTCGTCGAGGGGTCTATGCGCGATTCATCAACACGGGGCGGATGGATCGGCGTTGATGGCCCATGGGACGAGTCGGACAGGTAACCTTAAACGCAATTTGCCTTCCCTCTTTGGGGGCTTATTATTTTACCATGTCTTCAGAAGATCCCCTTGCCAACGACAGCGTGCTTGTGACCTCTGCGATGGCGGCACAGGGCAGCCGCACCGTCAAGCATGCCAACACTTTTGCGGTGTTCGACGGGTACGGCGACATACGGCCGAGCGCCGGAGGCGGCGATCAGGGCGTGTACCACAACGGCACGCGGTTTCTATCCAGGTATGAATTCCTGATCGAGGGCGTGCGGCCCCTGCTGTTGAGCTCGGATATCACCCGCGACAATCATCTGATCGCGGTGGACTTGACCAATCCGGATCTGATGGCCGGGGACCGCAAACGGATCCAGCGCGGGCTGATCCATGTCTTCAGGTCCAAATTCCTGTGGCAGGGACACTGCTACGAAAGATACCGGATCAGCAACTACGGGCTTGCGCCCTTGTCATTCAAAGTGAACATTCGGTTTGCTTGCGATTTCGCCGACATTTTTGAAGTGCGCGGAATGGTTCGCAGCCGTAAGGGCAACGTCGGACCGCCGGTCACCAAAAGCACCCTGATTGAAATTCCCTATGAAGGCGTCGACGGCATACGGCGCCGTACGCGGTTGGAGTTTTCCCTGCCTCCCGAAACGCTGAACGAACAGCTGGCCACCGTTCCGGCAATCCTCGGTACGGGCGAAGAAATGAATTTCAGCGTAGTCGTTTCCTGCCTTTTGGAAGGAAACAATGTCTCTTTGCCCGTCTCCAGCGCGACCGCCTACAGAGAGTCTTCGCTGCTACTCCAAAAAGCGCGCGGCCGGGAATGCGAGATTTCGACTTCCAATATGCACATCAACACGCTTCTGGAACGCGCCATCAGCGATTTGCGCATGCTTCTGACGGAAGAAAACGGAATTCTCTACCCTTATGCGGGCATCCCCTGGTTCTGCACCCCTTTCGGCCGGGACGGCTTGATTACGGCTTTGGAAACGTTGTGGTTCAATGCGGACATCAGCCGTGGCGTACTCGATTATCTGGCGGCCAATCAAGCCCGCGAAGTCAAGGCCGACCAGGACGCCGAACCGGGCAAAATTCTGCATGAGATCCGCATGGGGGAAATGACCAATGCCGGTGAATTGCCTTTCGCCAAATATTACGGCAGTGCCGATGCTACGCCGCTCTTCATTGTTTTGGCCGGCCGGTATCTGCGGCGCAGCGGGGATATCGAATTCGCCCGAAAAATGTGGCCGCACATCGAGAGCGCATTGAATTGGATCGATACGTTCGGCGATCAGGACGGCGATGGATTCGTTGAGTACATCCGCAAGACCGAAAATGGTATTGAGAACCAGGCCTGGAAAGACTCTTCCGACTCGGTGTTCCACCAGGACGGCGCCCTGGCGCAGGCCCCCATCGCCATCTGCGAGGTGCAGGGTTATGTGTTCGCGGCCAAAAAGCAGGCCGCCTTCATAGCGGATCACCTCGGCTTTAAAAACATCGCCCGCGATCTGCGCAACGAGGCCGCCGATCTAAGGAAAAAGTTCGAGCACTTTTTCTGGGACAAAGAACTGCCGGGATATGTCCTGGCACTGGACAGGAACAAAAGACCGTGCCGGGTCAAATCATCCAATATGGGTCATTGCCTTTTTGCCAATATCGCTTCTCCCGCGCATGCCAGGGTGGTGGCAAAGCTCCTGATGGAGGATTCATTTTTCAGCGGCTGGGGTATCCGCACCCTTGCCCGGGGAGAGCCGCGCTTCAATCCAATGTCTTACCACAACGGTTCGATCTGGCCGCATGACAACGCCATAGTGGCGGAAGGACTGGCCAACTATGGATTCAAAGCGGAGGCCGCCCGCATCCTGACCGCCTTGAGCCACATGAGCCAGTATACCGAGCTCAACCGTTTACCCGAGCTGTTCTGCGGTTTCCGCCAGCGGCCCAACCAGGGGCCCACCCTTTACCCGGTCGCCTGTTCGCCGCAGGCCTGGTCGGCGGCCAGCATATTTTCGCTGCTGCAATCCTGCCTGGGACTGTCGATTCACGCCCTGAACAGGTGCATTCATTTTCAGCGCCCCTATCTGCCCGAGAATATCCAAAACGTGACCATTCGCAACCTGACCGTGGGCGACGGCGCCATTGATTTTACTGCCGTACGGCACCAGGACGATGTGGGCATCCATGTTATTAAACGCACCGGCGCTGTCTCCGTGGTGATTGATAAGTAGCATAAGCGGAGACCGATCCTCTTCCGTCCCACCGAAGTAGATGTTCCTCAAGCCTCAAATACGGCCTATTCCCAATATCATTCCGAGTCCCGGCCCATTAACTTGGCGAAGATTCAGCATTTAACTAGGGTTCATTGGAGTCTGTTGAGAAAACAATGAGAATCGCACAGGTAGCGCCTTTGATTGAAAGTGTGCCTCCCGAAAAGTACGGCGGCACCGAACGGATCGTATCCTATCTTACCGAGGAACTGGTGCGCAAAGGTCATGCGGTGACCCTCTTCGCCAGCGGCGATTCAGTCACCCAAGCGCGGCTGATCGCCGGCTGCCGTCGCGCTTTGCGGATGGACGAAACCTGCAAGGATGTGATCGCCCATCACATCCTGATGCTGGAAAAACTATGGCAGATGTCGGATGAGTTCGATATTATCCACAATCATCTGGACTATCTGCCTTTTTCCTGTCTTAGAAGAATAACCACGCCCGCGGTCACCACTCTGCACGGACGTCTGGATCTACCCGATCTGGTCCCCTTGTATCAGGAGTTCAATGATACCCCCTTGATTTCCATTTCCAACAGCCAACGCAAACCGCTTGCGGCCGCCAACTGGATCGGGACGGTCTACCACGGGCTGCCTGCCGATCTGTACCGCATGCACATGCCCACGCACTCTGAAGATTATCTTGCTTTTCTGGGGAGGGTCAGTCCTGAAAAGGGTCTGGACCGGGCGATTGAAATCGCCCGCAGGGCCGGCAGGCCTCTAAGGATCGCGGCCAAAGTCGACAAAGTGGATCATGATTACTTCCGGGAAAAAATCCGGCCGCTTATTTCAGAAGCCGACGTGGAGTTCCTCGGAGAGATCAAAGATGCGGAGAAGAATGATTTCATCGGCAACGCCCATGCCGTTCTCTTTGCCATCGATTGGCCGGAGCCGTTCGGCATCGCCCTGATCGAAGCCATGGCATGCGGCACGCCGGTCATAGCTTTTCGCAGGGGGGCGGTTCCGGAAATAGTGGTCGAGGGGATAACGGGTTACATGGCCGACACGGTGGAACAGGCTGCGGCGGCGGTTGAAAAAGTCGACCGATTGGACCGCACACTCATCCGCAGGCTTTTCCTGGAGCGCTTCACAGCCTCGCGCATGGCCGATGATTATCTTGCTGTGTACCATCGCCTGCACTCGCCCGAGACCCTCTTCGAGCCCAGGAAGTCCCTCGTGAAAAATTAGCCGTAGGGCAAGCCGCGCAGTCTGAAAAAGGCCGATTACGGGCAGTGGGATGCCGCGCCGGTTCTCATTTGCCGGGTGGCTTCAGGCGCAAGGTTTCCGGGAGCGGTCGGGTGATTTCCTGCCCAAAATACAGAATAGAGCCTATTGATAATCATGGTTCTGAATTTCATTCTCGACTTTAATAGGAGCTCTCGAAAAACGCAGGCCCACAAGGACCAGGCATGCAGACGATTACGTTACATTCCAAGTCCAACCGGTTGTTCTATATATCGGTCGGATTGTTCTTCGTGGTCGTTATCAGCCTGGTGGATCAGGCCACCGGCGGTCAAACCGGTTTGCTTCTGTATCTCATCCCGGTCTGCCTGTCCGCATGGATGTTCGGTCGATTTTACGGCTATGTCACCGCCGTGGCCAGCACGCTCACGGGGATGGTGCCCGCCTTCATCGGCTTGGGCGGATCGACCAGTCCCAACCGCATCCTGGCGGACGGCATGATCGCCCTGGTCATTTTTGCGCTGGCCGCCTTCTGGCTGGCCCGGTTGAAGCGCACGATTAAAAACGAACAACGCCTGGCCCGCACCGATTATACCACCGGCGCGGTAAACACCCGCTATTTTCATGATCTCACCGAAATGGAAATCAGGCGTTTCAGGCGTTACGAGCACGCTTTCACCGTGGCTTTCATCGATCTGGACAATTTCAAAATGGTGAACGACAGCTACGGCCATCAGGCCGGCGATGATGTCCTGCGCGTTGTGACCCGCACCTTGAGAGCCAATCTGCGCGAAACCGATATCGTGGCCCGCATGGGCGGCGATGAATTTGCGCTGCTCCTGCCTGAAACCGATCAAAAAGATGCTCGCGCGGTGCTTTCGCATTTGCAGGAGCATCTTCTTTCAGCCATGCAGAATAAAAGCGTGCCGGTTACCTTCAGCATCGGGGTCGTTACCTTCCATGCCGTTCCCGACACCGTGCATGAGATCGTGCGCTGCGCCGACGATCTCATGTATTCAGTCAAAAAAGAAGGCAAGAACAGGGTCAAGTATACGATTGTGGCCCAGTGAACCCATTGATCCTGCTCAACCCAAGGGAATGCTCGCCGTAACAACCGTTCCCCTGCCCGGTTCCGATTCAATGTTGATCCAGCCGTGGCATATCTCCACCCTTTCCTTCATGCCGCGAATCCCGTAACGCATCGACTTGGCATTCGGAATGGTGATATCCGGACTGAAGCCGCACCCGTCGTCTTTTACCTGAAGGCACACCGTTTCCGGCTGCTGGTACAGCCTGATGGCAACCGTTCGGGCGCCGCTGTGCTTGCCGGCATTGTTCAAGGCCTCTTGAGCCACACGATACAGGACCGTCTTGACTTCATCGGTGATGGCTTCCTCCGAAACGCTGCATTCATGGACGACGTTCATTTTGGAATGCAGTTCTTTGAACTCCTTGATGAATTCGTTGAGGGCGGCCACGAGCCCGACATCGTCGAGCAGATAAGGCCGCAATTGCTTTGAGATGCGCCGGATTTCCCTGATCGCCCCGAGCAGATACTCATTGAGTCTTTCCAGTGAAATATCAATTCCGGAGGGCGGGCGGCCCATTTTTTCGATTCTTCCCTCCAGCCGATGCTTGACCGCAGCCAACGTGCCGGCAATACTGTCGTGCAACTCCTTGGACAAAGATTTGCGCTCATTCTCCAATGCTTCAATGGTCTTTTTGGTCAAATTACTGAGTTCGCTGTTGTGCTGTTTCAATTCATCGGTCCGGTCATGAATTGTGCGCTGCAAGGCTTCCTTGATCCGCAACAGTTCTTCCCGGCTTTCGCGCAGAGCCTTTTCGGTTTTCAACTGGTCGTCGATATCGGTCAGTGCCCCGATCCAGCGGACAATCGTGCCCTGCGCATCGCGGACCGGCTGGGAGCAAACTACAAACCAGCGGTAGGATCCGTCCTTGGCGCGCAAACGGTGATTGCCGGTGTATATCGTAGCCTTCCTGACGGCTTCGGACCAACCCGCTCGAAGGGTATCCCTGTCATCCGGGTGCAAGGCCCGGGTCCAACCCGTACCGGCGGTTTGCTCGGCCGTCATTCCCGTATATCGGGACCATTGCTCGCTGGCGAGAATGATATTGCCCTGGGGGTCGCTTTCGAATGTCAGGCTGGGAAAAATCTGAAGGGTTCCAGCGTAGCGCGCAGTGCCTCGAGGCAGCTCATCGGCCTCCTTTTTCAGATCGTCAACGTCCGTGGCCGTTCCATACCATTTGATCATGCGACCCTGTTCATCGTGCGCCGGCGCGGCCAGCGTCAAAAACCAACGGTAGGAACCGTCGGCGCAGTGCAGTCGATGGACGGCTCTGTAGCTCCTACCGGTTTGCAGGGAAACCGACCAGGCCTTCAGGGAGGATTCGGCGTCATCCGGATGCAGCCGTGAGGTCCATTGCCAGGTACCCTCCGGTTCTTTCGTTGACCGGAAAAACTGGTTGCGGCGCAGATTGACGTAATCGACCGCGCCGTCGGGGCCGGCCGTCCACACCAGTTGCGCAATCGCATCGGCCAAAGGGTGGTATAGGCTGGGGTTGCTACATTGCCGCAGTTCTCTCAATTCATCCAGAAGCTGTTTTTTGGTTTTGCGCTTATCATCCACGGCAGAAAACCTTTCTTCTAAAGGTCATCAAAATGCCCTGGGATGGTCAGCCTATTTTGCAGAAACCATTGGAAAGGTAAACCGGCCGGAAAGTGGCGAGATGTTTTTTAGCGGGCTGAAATTAATATGTCGCGATCGACAAAAGTAATCAAGTAAAAAGTCGCAGGATCTTCCGCTTTTGGAAAGCCATTCGATAGCGCGTTAGTACTGCACGCTGATTACATGTAGAATGGCGGCATGATTTCTACAGGAAGAAAAAAACACTAACGTCGTTTTGCTTCTCCGGCAACCCCAATCAACCCATCAAACCCAACAAACCCAATCAACCCAACAAACTCAACAAACTCAATCAACCCAACAAACTCAACAAACTCAACAAACTCAATCAACCCAACAAACCCTAGAACTTGAGGGCACCGCCGCATACGCTGAGGCATTGCCCGGTGATGTAGTCGCCCAGATCGGTCACGAAAAACTCCACCACCTTGGAAACGTCATCGGGCTGAGCCAACCGGTTGAGGGCAATCCGATACTGCCCGGCCGGATCTTTCATTTTGCTGAAAACATTCTTTTCCAGGCGGGGTGTGCTGACATAGGCCGGGGCGATGCAGTTGACCGTTATGCCGAAGGGGCCCAACTCCTCGGCCAGATAGCGGGTGTAGTGGATGATGGCGGCTTTGGCTGTGCCGTAGGAGGCATAGATCCCGTTTCTCTGGGCTTGAAGCCCGGCTTGCGAAGCAGTGTTGACGATACGCCCCCATTCCTGCCGCTTCATGGGTTCGGCCGCTGCCTGGGAGCAAAAGATGGTGGACATCAGATTGCGCTCGAAAGTGGCCTGCAGATCCGCTTCAGATACGGAGGCCGCATAGCTGTTCTGGATTTCGCCGGCCAGTCCTCCGGCATTGTTGACCAGAATATCGATCTTACCGAATCGCTCGATGATACCGTGCACCATCGACTCGGCCTGGTCCTTCTTGCCGGCATGACATTCGATTTCCAGCACCTCGGCCCCCAGCGCCCGGACTTCTTCCGCCACACTGCGCGAGTCGTTTTCGGATTCGAATTCCTTGTAAGATCGAAGATCGAGATCGTTGACCACGATGTCCGCACCCAGGCGGGCCAAGCGCAATGCGTGGGACCGGCCGATGCCCCTGGCCGCTCCCGTGATCAGGGCCACTTTTCCTTTCAGCTTCATGAGATGCCTTTCTCCAATTTTCGGAAAGTAAAGCTACAGATGACCAAATGCGGATCATTCCAGCCGCCAACCTTTACCATTTAACGTCCCCTCAGCTTGAAGTGCGCGTAATCGGCGATGTCGATGTCTACCACGGCCGGCTCGTTCAAGGCCAAGGCCTCCTCGAGGGCCGGAGAGATTTCTTCGGGCCGGGTGACACCGTACCCGCGAACGTCGAATCCACGGGCGATTTTGGCAAAATCGGTTCGGCTGTATTGGGAAGCAATGCGTTTGTCCTGGGCCTGGTAATCCATCACATTGCCGAGGCAGGCATTGTTCATGACCACGAAAGTGACCGGCAGGCGGTACTCTTTGGCCATCTCAAGCACGTAGAGATGCATCATCATCCCGCCGTCGCCGCATACGCACACAACCCGGCGGTTGGGTTCGACCAGTTGGGCGGCCAGACAGGCCCCCACGCCATAACCCACGCCCGCGGCTCCGCCGGCGGCCACCACCTGGCCGGCCTTCTTGGAAACAAAGTGGTGGGCCATCCACATCCGGTTGTTGCCGGCATCCAGCACCACGATATCATCGGGCTGGACCGCCGCGTTCAAGGCGTGGACCACCCGCTCGGGCGCGATGGGGACCTGCTCGGACACAAGATCCGGATGGGCATTAAAGCCGGTCGCCTTCTTCTCCCGGTCCAGTTCGTCCATCCGGCGTTGAATCTCGCGCGGTGCCCCGGCGCGCTCCCGGATCGAGGCGGCAATTTGCCGCAAGGCGATTTTCAGGTCGGCGGTAACGCCCAGTTCCACCGGAAAGGTCCAGCCTATGTTCAACGGTTCAATATCGATCTGCACAATGCGCTGCTGCTTGGGATCGATGAATTTGGATGACAACATCACCGTGTTGTCGGGGGCCAGGCAGCTGCCCAGGGCCAGAATGAGGTCGGCCCCGACAACCTTTTGGTTGGCAATTTTCTGCCCGATGACGCCCATGGTGCCCACACATAAAGGATGGGTTTCGGCCAATGCGCTCTTGCCCATATAGGTGGTTGCCACGGGCAGGCCCAGAAGTTCGGCCAGCGTTTGAAGCTCGGAATAGGCCTTGGACCGATGAATGCCCGCGCCTGCGACGATCACCGGATGCCGGGCCTGCATCAGCATATCGGCAATCTTGCCCGCGTCACTGCCGGAGATGCACGGCGGCGATACGCGCAGATACGACTGCAAGGGATGCAGGACCGGTTTGATTTCATGCTCTTCTTCGTTGGTGCTGGCCGCGGCCATTCTGAACAGCACACAAGTCGGACCGGGACGGCCGGTCACGGCGTGCTTGATGGCCAGCTGCAGGCCGTGGACCAGTTCCGATGCTTTGGTGGCGTAGGTGGTGAACTTGGTCATGGATTTGAAGATGTTGGGCAGGTCAATGCCCCCGTAATCGCCGGTGGCGTTCTGGTAAGGACCGAATTGGGAAAGCGAGTTGTAGTCGGAGACATCGCAAACAGCCACCATGGGAACGCCGGCCAAATACGATTCCACCATGCCGTATCCTCCGCTGGTGCCGATCCAAAGCCCCTGGCCCAGGAGAATCCCGGGCTTGCCGGTCAGCCGGCCATACATATCCGCCATGCAGGCCGCCCCGCCCTCGTGCCTGGCAAGGATGGCGCGGATTTTGTCTTTTTTGTCGGCCAAGGCTCCCCACAGGGGAATCGTGCCGCCGCCCGGCATGCCGAACACATGATCGATGCCCGCCTCGATCACCACTTCCCAGAATTTATCATTGGCTTTTGACATATGATCCTCCCGTTTGCCGTTTGCTGCTTTTGATTTCAGGCCGGCTTCAAAATGTCAATCCCTTCATTATAATCAAGCTACGGGGGAACGGTCCGATACCGACAACGATCCCGATGCCGATGCCGATACCGATACCGAAAAAAAGAAAGCGCAAGAAGCATGCTACTTGTCCCTTCTCGCAACCGGTATCGGTATCGGGATCGCTGTCGAAATTCATTCTTTTCCCCTATCGTCCAACTGCAAGGAGTCGCTATGAGGTAACGGTTCCGCAAAAATGAAAACGCCCCGCCGAATGAACCGCGGGGCGATGCGAATTTTTTTGCGCTGACAGGAAGATTTAAACTTCCAACCAGGAATCGGAGTAGAGCGTTTTGCCCAGGATCACGTTGACGGTCTTGGCGTAATCCTGCATCTCTTTGGACAGGCTGGAGATATTGGGTGTCTGCCCCTCCATCATGCCGTAGATCAGGTCCACGATGTCCTGGCGCTGGCCTTTGGCGATCGCGGTCAGTTGATCGTCGCGCGGATCGGAAATGACCGAATGCATGCCGCACTTTTGCAGCATGACCATGTAGGTCTGGTTCAGAATGGGACGCAGGTGATCGGGCGGGCCGTTGGAGATGTTGGACAGGCCGCAGGTGCTTTTGGCGCCCGGGCACATGTCGGGAATCATCTTCTGGAACTCCATCAGGCTGATGGCCTGGGGCTGTTGGATGTTGACCGGTGTGACAATGCCGTCGATCCAGATTTTTCCGTTGGGAATACCCGCTTCGTTGGCGAAGTAGAGCAGCTCCACGCACAGGGCGGCGCGCTCGTTCTCGTCGCGCGGCAGGCCTTCGGGGCCCCACATCAGGGCGATGAAGTCGGCATTGTACTCGGCGACCATGGGGACCATGCGCTCATAACGCTCCGGGCGCACCATGATCGAGTTGACGATATGGGGGGTGCCGCTGGGTACCTGCTTGATCACCTTCAGGGCCGCTTGGATGGCATCGATGTTGGAAGTATCCAATGCCAATGGAATGTCGGGTACCACATCCTGCACCACCTGCACAACCCACGGCATCAGTTCCGCACCGTCTTTCTTGGCCGGTCCGAGGTTGATGTCGATGTAATCCATACCTTTTTCCTTTTGGAAAAGGGCTTCTTCCTGGATCGGTTTGGAATCGCGTTCCTTGAACGCCCGGCCGATCTTTTTGGAAATGACGTTTAAACTTTCACCGATGAGTAACATGTGACCTCCCTTGAAAATGTGGTTCATGTATGTGTTTAGAGCGCTGTGGGTTCGAGAAAACCGTGTGCTGGCTTCCTACTAGACTTTCAGAGTGGTTGCAAACGGTTTGTCCCCCCTGAAAAAATCGGGGATGACCGCCGAACGGTCATCCCCGTCAGTGGGGCTACAGGTATTTTTCTCTAAGGAAGCCCGGCAGATGAGCGGCTTCACGCGGACCGACCGTGATGGTCCAGCCGGGCAGCTCTTCTTCGATATCACCCACGATGGCAGCGGCGTAACCAGGGATGATCAGTTCGGTGTGTTTGACTTTATCCTTGATCCCGCACTTCTTGACGAATGCGCCCACATCATCGCCGGCGAATTTGCCAGCCGCCCAGGCCGTGAGCACCGACAAGCCTTCGGAATCCTTGATCAGCAGCCAGGAGGGCACCCGGCTGCCTTCGACTTCGCCGGAAACGATGAAGTAGGTCAGGGCAAAGTTCGTGGTGACCAGCACCGGCGAATTCTCGTTGGGCGTGCCGATCTGGTAGATCCCCTCGGTCACGGTCATGGGCCGCTGCGGATCGGTGAAGATGTTGAGGCGTTCGAGCAGCAGCGGGAAGATGCTCTCGCCCGCAAAGTCGGACAGCACAACGATGCCGCCGTACTTGGCGATGAACATGGCGGCCAGCAGGGTCTCCACATCCAGGCTGTCGGCCATTTCACACGGGAAGGTGATCGTGGGGAAACCCAGGGAGCGGTTGCTGTTCTTCAGCGCAGCGCGGCGGATGGCGATCATGTCGGCATTGGCCTGCTTGGGTTCGCGGCTGCCCGGGTCGAGCACCAGGTCTTTGAGGCCCATGCCGGTCAGTTTGTCGCTCAGCGGAATCAGGGCTTCGGCCGAATCGGCTTTGACCGCCAGGGGCAGATCTTTTTCCTTGGCCAATTGCCCCATGGCATCGGCGTTGGCGGCGGTGGCGGCGTAGAGCAACGGGCGTTTGAACCCGGCGGCGGCCACGCCGGCCTTCATCACATCGACTTTTTCGGTCATCAGGACCAGGTTGAATTCCGATGTTTCGGCGATCTGCTTGGCCAGTTTGCCGAAAGCATCCGCATTGCCGTTGACGTCTTTCAACGCCACCAGCTCCGGCCGCAGGTTCAATCCCACGCGTTCATACTGCAGGGCGTTCCAGCCCTTGAGTTTGGCGGCCAGGGCATCGCTTGAAATATCCGAGGACACCATGGCGGCCAGCAGGGTCGGGTTGTAAAAGGTTTTTTCATGACGGTACTGGACGGTTTCACCGCCCGTGGTCGCCTTGCGCACGCCTTTGCCGACCGCGATCGGCCGGATGGGCGGCGCGGAAGCTTCGGCCAGTTGGGCACGGGCTTCTTCGGATACATACGGACAGGCGGAAAGCTCGGCCTTGCCCGACGCCAGGTTCATGGCAAAAGCCAGGCAGGTGGGAACGCCGCACTCCTTACAGTTGGTCTTCGGCAAGAGCTTGAAAATCTGAATACCGGTTAATGCCATTGTATTCTCCTTAATCTATGATGTGCCGGGGAGCAGGCGGCCGGACCGTCTCCTCCCCGGGGCAGTGATTCATATCAACCCACCAGCGGAGGCAAGCCAAGGGCCGGATGACCCTTTTCCTGCAGGAAGGGCAGAATCTCCTCTTCGGTGATCCCCACGGTTTCATCGGCGATCATGTCGTACAGGTTGGGAACGCCCATCTCCTTGCCGCGTTTGATCAAACGTTCTTTGATCTCTTCTTTGAGCATCTTGGGCATCCACACCATGCGCAGCAGTCCGCCATCGCCAAGGATGAATTTCTTCTGCGTGATGTTGAATTTGGAGTGGCCCACGAAACCCGGAGAAGCGGCGCCGCCGCCCATGACACCGGCCAGGGTGGTGAACTTCATGCCGCAGGGCGTCTCGCCGGCATACTCGCGGTTGACCGTCATGACACCGTTGCAGGCGGGCAGCATGGCCGCAATGGCTTCGCAGCAGCCGCAGGTGGTCATGGGGCTGTTGACCATCGAGTAGAAATTGTAGGTTTCGATGGCGCCGCGCGAGGCTTTTTTGATGAAGTCGTCGACACCGGCGAAGCGTCCCAGCTTGGGATCCAGGACTTCGCCCTTTTCGATGGGCTGGTTGGGCCCGGTCGGGTTGATCTCGAAGGAGGCCTTGCAATCCATCCAGTTGTAAGCGCCGCACAAACCGGTACGTTCCGGGCTGACGGTGCACACGTGGGTGGGGGCAAAGGACTGGCACAGGGTGCAGGAGTAGTAAATGTCGACATCCTCGTCGGTCATGTTCTCGACGCGTTCATCGCGGTGCTTGTAGGCTGAGCGGGCTTCGGCGGTAATTTTATCCACGTCCTCTTTCTTGGTGTAGATCGTCACCTGGACCTTGTCCAGAATCTTGCCGAAGTCCTGATGGAACTTGGCGTGCAGCACCACGCCGATGTCTTTCAGGGTAAAGCCTTTTTCAACGGCTTGCTTGCTGATGCGCACCCAGGCGATATCGCGCTGGCCCATGTGCATGATGCCCTGGATGTAGTTGATCAGGTGGTGGGTCTGGCGCTCCAGAATCGGTTCGAAATCCTCCTGGAATTCGCGGCCGGCCACCTGCATGTAAATGGCCATGGGGAAAGCGCCGCCTTCCTTGATGTCCTTGATGTCCGGACCGATCACGGTGACCTTGCCGTCTTCGATTTCGTTCATCTGGGCCAGCTTCAGGTACTCGGTGCACTGGGTCTTGCCGCCGCCCGACTGGCAGTACAGATCGGCGCCGCGCACACGCTCGCCTTCGAAGGCCGGACCAAAGGCGCAGGGGATGTCGATTTTGCTGACCGTGGTCTTCAGACCGCGCACTTCCACCGACTTCTGAACCATGTCTTCGTGTTTGATGTTGGCCACGACATGTTCGTAGGTGCAGATGCCGGTGGGCAGGATTTCGGGAATGTCGGTATCGGCGATGGTGGGAAAGCCCCAGTTCACGCAGCCGGCCGCCGCGGCGGCCCATTCGGCGTTCACATCGCCCAAGGCGTTGACGAAGGCGAAAATGCGGTCCTTGTTGTACTTGAGGATCTTTTTGTAGTCGCCGGGCTGAACGCCGCCGAAAGCCATGGCGGCGCGGTTGGCGAATCCCAGCGCGAAGATGGCCGAGGAGATATCCGGGCCGAAGGGAACGATACGGGTATTCCAGCCGACCTGCACGCCGGCTTCACGCAGCTGGTCGATGACCGTGGTGCCGTTCTGGTTGGCGGCGCAGAAGATGTACAAGCTGCGGCGCTGATACTCCTCCACGATCAGCTTGGCGGTTTCAGCGTCCGGGGCGGCGCCCACGATGGCGGCAAAGCCGGGGGCCGAACCGTCCACGAATTCGACACCGCGTTTGCGCATGATGGTGTCGTCGGCCGCGCCCAGCCAGATTTTGCCGGCTTCTTCGTCCACTTCTTCGGTGGGCAGGTAGAAGTCGGGTTGTTCCAGGTAGCGCAGGGCCTCTTCGATTTCAAAGGCGAACAGGGCGGCCATGCCGGCGTCCAGCAGGGGCCCCAGGTACGGCAGGTGGTTGGCGCCTTTGACATGCGGGGGCAGCAGCTTGCGGGCAAAGGCCAGCGGCTTTTGCATATCTTCCAGTTTTTCCACTTTGATGCCCAATATAGAGTAGATCACGGGCAGGTAGTAGGCGGTATTGGGGAAGCCTACCTTGGTGTCGGCACTGTAGGTCTGCAGGGCTCGCTTATATTTTCCCTCGACCTTGGAGACGATGTTGTATCCACCTTGGATGGCGGCGAATGCTACGAGTCGTGACATGTATTTTCCTCCTTCGTTGAGGATGTTGAAATTAAAATTAAGCTTCGAGTTTCTGGCGATCGGCCATATCCATGAGCACGCGGTCGCGGGCCTTGTCGATGCCCAGGGCCTTGCGCTTCTCATCGATAACGGCGATCATTCTGCGCGCCATCTCCACTGGGTCTTCGCAGAAATCCCAGCGGCCGCCGTACAGGGACGCGATCTCTTTCAGCAGATAATTCTGGAAGACCGGCGCACCGGTCACCGGCAGGTTGCCGCCGAAGATGACATACACCCCTGAGGTGACAAAGTACTGCCCGATGGCGATCGCTTTTTCGCTCATCCATTCGGGTGCGGCGCCCACGGCCGGAATGTCGGAGAGATCCTTCCAGGGGCCGCCGGCTTTAATGACTTCGGTGGCGGCCAGCAGGATGCGGCTGTTGTCCACGCAGGAGCCCAGGTGCAGCACGGGCGGGATACCCACGGTCTCGCAGACTTCCTTCAATCCCGGGCCGCAGTAGACGCCGGCGGTTTCGGGGGTCAGCAGGCCGTGCATGCCCGCGGCGATGCCGCCGCAGCCGGTGGTCAGGACGAGCACGTCGTTTTTGATCAGCTCTTTCATCATCGTAATGTGGGCGTTGTTGTGCTGGGAGCGGGCGTTGTTGCAGCCCACCACGCCGGCCAGACCGCGGATGCGGCCGTTGATGATGTTGTCATTGAGCGTATAGTAGGAGCCGCGGAAGGTGCCGCCCAGGTGGTACTCGATGGACTCCACCCCGAAGCCGGCGATTTGGGTCGATTTGATATTGGGAATCATCACCTCGGCCCTGCGGTTCTGAAAGTTGTCGATGGCCATGCGCACGATGCGTTTGGCGTCTTCCAGGGCATGGTGCTCGTCGAATTCGATATGCACCACGTTTTCCTGCTCCATTTTGGCCATGGGGTGGGTGGTGATCAGCTTGGTGTGAAAGCATTTGGCCACATTGGCCAGGTTCTGGAATACGCATTGCACATCGACCACCATGGCTTCGCAGGCGCCGGTGACGATGGCCAGTTCCTGCTGCAGGAAGGTGCCTGCGGGCGGAACGCCGTGGCGCTGCAGGATCTCGTTGCCCGTGCAGCAGATGCCGCCCAGCTGGATGCCCTTGGCGCCTTTGGTCTTGGCGTAGTCGACCATTTCCTTGCTTTGCGCGGCGGCCACGATCATTTCCGACAGAACCGGCTCATGACCGTGGATGATGATGTTGACGTGGTCCTGCTTCATGATGCCCAGGTTGGCTTCGGACTGCAGGGGGGTCGGCCGGCCGAACATGACGTCCTGCAGGTCGGTGGCGATCATCGAGCCGCCCCAGCCATCGGCCAAGGAGCAGCGGCTGGCTTGTTTGGTGATGTTTTTATAATCCTGATCCACGCCCATGTTGGTGCGGTGCATGATATCGACGATTTCGCGGTCGATGTTGCGCGGCATGACGCCGTGCTTCTTCCATTTTTCCTGCAGCGGCTGGGGAGCGCGTTTCAGGTAGGTCAGGGTTCCTTCGGCCTTGCCCCATTCGGCCAATGCCTTCTCGGCCACTTCCAGGGCGATTTCATCCAGATTGCGGTCTTTGACCTGCCCGTCCACTTCCACGGTGGTGGCAACGCCGAAATGCGGCGCAATGGAAAGCAGTTTGTCGACATCCTTGATTCTGTAGTCGTTGGTCTCCTTGCGGGCGACCGACATGAACACTTCCGCCACGGTGCGGCCGTGGTCGGAGTGGGCGGCGGTGCCGGCGGCCACCATGCGCGCAAAGTTGCGCGCGGCGATGGTGTTCGCGGTAGCGCCGCAGAGGCCCTTGCGGGTATCCTCGCCCACGATGCCGGCCTTGGGCAGCGGCAGGCGGCAGGGGCCCATGGCGCAGTTCTTACAACAGATGCCTTGAACGCCGATGTTGCAGGGTTTCATCGCCACAGCGCGGTCAAAAACCGTTTCGATGCCCAGCTGCTGAGCCCGGGCGATCATCTGCTGCGACGCTATGTCGATCGAGGCTTCTTTGGGATCGGCCAACTTTGCGGCCTTCTCCTCCGCCTTGTCTTTGTCTTTGGTCAGTTCTGCCATTAGAGGTTCCTCCTCGGATTTGTTAAGCGATTCGATTGGCGTTCATTTTCATCAGGCCACACGCCGGT
Organism: Desulfobacteraceae bacterium; assembly: GCA_003599575.1. Taxonomy (GTDB): domain Bacteria; phylum Desulfobacterota; class Desulfobacteria; order Desulfobacterales; family Desulfosarcinaceae; genus Desulfatitalea. Next base: position 69,496 of record QZKV01000074.1, read on the forward strand.
GGATGCGGTCCAGCTGGCGGGCCATTTTTTCAAGGGCATCGGTCTGGACGGCAGCCGCAGTTTTGGCCAATTTCTCATCTTTTGCCGCGCCTGCTCGTTGGGCGGCCAATTTTTCACGCTCGGCGGCCCGCTTCTGACGCAGGGCATCTTCTTCGGCCAGGCGTTTATCGGATTCTGCTTTGGCCTTGGCGGCAGCGTCGGCCTTGGTTTTGGCTTCAGCATCGGCTTTGGCCTTGGCTTCGGCTTCCGCTTTGGCTTTCGCGGCGGCCTCGGCCTTGGCCTTGGCATCGGCATCGGCTTTGACTTTGGCTTCGGCGTCGGCTTTGGCTTTGGCGGCCGCTTCCGCCTGGGCCTTGGCCGGGTCTATGGCCTGTGCCGCGGCGGGCTTGGGGGCTTCAGCCTTGGGTGCTTCGGCCTTGGGGGCAGCCGGCTTAGCCGCTGCGGGTGCAGCCTTGGGCGCTTCGGCTTTGGGTGCTTCTTTCTTGGCAGGCGCCGGTTTGGCGGTTTCTTCTTCGATGGTCAGATTGGGCTTGGGGGCGATCGCAGCCAGATCGATCGGTTTGGCTCCCAATACCTTTTCGATCGCTTTGACTTGATTGGCGCTGCCGCCGTTCATCATCAGTTCGATATAGCTCTTGGCCAGACGGATCGATTCGGGATGGCGCATGATCAGGATATCGCTGCCGGCCAGCAGGTAAGTAACGGCACCTACGGCTTCCATGAGAATGCCGCGTTTTTCGGGGTCGCCCAGGGTGGGGGCTTCGTCAGCCGCCAGCTTGGCTTCCTTGCTCTTCCAGACTTCATTGCCCAGGTTGTTGATGACCGGCAGCTGCAGTTTGTCGTCGCCTTGTGCCAACGCGGCCATGCGCAACCGTTCCATGACCGAATAGCTGTATTCCAGCCCATATCCCAGACCGCCGGTGGTCGGATCGATGATGATCTTCTCCATGGGCACGCCCAGGTTCTCCAGCAGGATGTTGACCTGCTTGGCCAGGTTTACGTCGATGGGCGAAGATGAGATCAGGGTATGGCCGTAAGCCATGGCCGCGGCGCCGATGCCCTTGTGGTTTTTGTCTTCCACCGGGCCCAAAATCAAATTGGCGCCCTGGTGGTCTTCGGCGATCTGTTTGAGGGTGGTTTCGTCCTTGGCCGGATTGGCGCAACCCCAAACAATCAAAGGCACCTTGATTGCGCCCAGCACTTTTTTGACTGTGGCCGAGGCTTCCTTGGGGGAAGCATTGCGGCCGTTGGGATCGGTGCTTTTCAGCTGCAGCACGATGAGTTCGGCGCCGAATTTCTCGACGCACTTTTTGGCCCAGGCGGCCGGATCGTTGACCACATCCTTGAAAGGCGCCAACGCCGTTTCAGCCCAGTCCTCCGGCGCCATGTCCCAAATTTCCATAGCAATACGCGGCTTATGGGGCATTTTGCCTTCGAAATGATAAAACGGATAACCGGTCTCACCGCCGACGACCACGGCCTTGTCCCCTTTTCCAAGGGTCACTTTATGAACGCTGCCGGCATAACTTTCTTTGTAGAATTCGAAAGCCAAAGTTACCTCCTTATGATTAACAATACCGTTTAAAGTTGCAGTCTGGCGAAAATTGGGGGCCACGCCGGGTAGCCCTGCAAAAAGCCCCTCGATTGCACCGCATACTGGAAGTACGCAGCGGATGTTTTGCTGATCTATATGGATCGGCTTTTTGCGAGTTGATCGATTTCAAGTGATCCTTTCCATCCTCCTTTCCATGTAATTTTTTTTTTATATATGTTTTTAATTTCCGTATTTGGATGGCTTTCGTACCGGGTGGCTGCGAAATGAACGCAATAAAGGGCGGCTTGCGGCCGATAAAAAAAGCGCAACAGGACACATCGCGCACTGCATCCGATTTCTTCAGCATGTTTCCATGCTGCGATTTGGCTGTCCCGGGCCACCCGTACTGGGGCAACCACGTGTTCCACACGAGGTGCTGCGTTAATATAATCAATCATTCCAATTACTTAAATTTATATTTGGGCCTGCGATAAAGCCAAGGGATCACATTAATATAGAGGACTTTTTTTTGTCAATAGATATGGTGATACGGGTTGACGATAGCCAACCTCATTCCTCGATACAATCGGGGCACCTTTCCGGAGATCCTGTTACGCATGAATTGCATTTATATTAAATGGTGAATTAAATTTGACCAAATTCAAGGGATGGTTTAATGTTTCAGCCATAAACCGCAAACCGCGAACTGCCATACGGACAGTAGCCCAACGGTTTTCGGCTGCTTACAAGTTCCCGCCGTTGGCGGGATCTGGTCCACAACATTCACCACCAACATTTCCACGCTATCCACCGAGAGGTGCCGGCCAATCAGTTGACATTGGCCGGCATCCTTCAACTGCCTGAAAGAGAGCCCAGACCGATCCTGAATGAAACTGATAAGAAACATCTGCATTTTCATTGACGCTCTGAATACACTGGTAGGCCGTTTCGTTGCATGGGCGACGGCGCTGCTGGTGGCGGTGGTATTCGTCGATGTGGTGATGCGCTATCTGTTCAAGACCAGCTACGTCTTCACCCAGGAGTTTGAATGGCAGCTGTTCGCCTTCATTTTTCTGATGGGCGCCGGCTATACCCTGCTCTTGGACGGCCATGTGCGCGTGGATATTTTTTATCAGCGCATGAGCACGCGGACCAGGGCCTGGGTCAATCTTCTGGGGGTGCTGTTTTTCCTCATCCCGGGATGCCTGATGATCATCATCACCTCCTACGGTTTCGCAATGACCAGTTTCACCATCTTGGAGGGTTCGCCGGACCCGGGCGGTATTCCCTACCGATGGCTGATCAAATCGTGCATTCCGGTCGGATTCATCCTCGTTCTGCTGCAAGGCGTATCGATGGGCATCAAGAATCTGTTCACCCTGCTGAATATCCCATTCAATAAAGACGAACCGGAAGGGAAAAAGGCCTGATGGAATATCTTGCGGGTTGGATGTTTCTTGCGCTGACCATCCTGCTCATGGCGGGCTTCCCGGTGACCTTCACGCTTATGGGGACGGCGCTGCTGTTCGGCCTGATCGGTTTCGGATGGCCTTTGTTCAATTTGCTTCCGCTGCGCATCTGGGGCGTCATGGCCAATGTCACGCTGATCGCCGTTCCGCTTTTCGTGTTCATGGGGGTCATGCTGGAGCGCTCCGGTCTGGCCGAGGAGCTGCTCGATACCATGGGGCTGCTTTTCGGCCGGATCCGCGGCGGGCTGGCCGCTTCCGTGGTGGTGGTGGGCGCCCTGCTGGGGGCTTCCACCGGCATCGTGGGCGCCACGGTGGTTACGATGGGATTACTGGCCGTGCCGACCATGCTCAAGCGCAATTATAACAAAGCGCTGGCGACGGGCACGGTATCGGCCGCCGGGACCCTGGGCCAGATCATTCCGCCCAGCATCGTGCTGGTATTGATCGGCGACATTGTCGGCGTTTCGGTCGGAGATCTTTTCATGGGCGCGGTTTTCCCGGGGCTGATTCTGGTGGCGCTCTACATGGCCTACATTTTACTGGCTGCGCACCTCAAACCGGTCCTGGCGCCGCCCATTCCACGCGCCGAACTCGCGGCTCTGACGCCGCGCATCATGTTCTCCAAAGTCATACGGGCGCTTATTCCGCCGCTGTTTTTGATCGTCATGGTGCTGGGTTCCATTTTTTGGGGAGTGGCTTCTCCCACGGAAGCCGCGGCCGTGGGCGCCGTAGGCGCGACCTTATTGACATTGGCCAACCGGAAATTCAGTTTTTCGGTCCTCAAGGAAGTCATGCATTCGACCATGCAGCTGACCTGCATGGTCTTCATTATCCTGGTCGGCGCGGCCGCTTTCGGTCTGGTGTTCCGTGGTTTGCATGGAGATGATCTTGTGCGCAATTTCCTTGGGACCATGGCGGAAACACATGGCCGGTGGTTCGTGCTGGCCGTGGTGATGGGGTTGATCTTCGTCATCGGATTTTTTCTGGATTTCATCGAGATCACTTTTATCCATGTCCCGGTTCTGGCGCCTATCATGATCGATTTCGGTTTCGATCCGGCCTGGTTCTGCATTCTGATCGCGGTCAACCTGCAAACCTCCTTTATGACGCCTCCGTTTGGTTTCTCGCTGTTCTATCTGAAAGCGGTGACGCCACCGGAGATTTCTACCGGCCATATCTACCGGGGCATCATCCCTTTCGTTCTCCTGCAGCTCGTCGGATTGATCATTGTTGTTCTGTTCCCATCCCTGGTGTCATGGTTGCCCGGAGTCTTCTTCTCGCAATAGTACTTGCGGGTAAAAAGACCCCGTGGGCCGACTTTATTGTTGTTCATGATCCATTAACCTTCAACGGAAAGGGGTTTAGTTCATGGAGAGACGAGACTTTCTAAAAAAAGCGAGTATTGGAACCGCTGCCGCTGCGGCTGCAACCGCTCTCAGCGTGCGGCCGGCCAGGGCGCAAAAATCCTACAACTGGAAGATGGTGACGACTTGGCCGCCCAATCTGCCGGTCCTGCAGACCGGTGCCGACCGTTTTGCCAAACGTCTGGCCGAGGTGACTGAAGGCCGGATCAAGATTCAGGTGTTTGCCGCCGGCGAACTGGTCCCTGCCCTCAGTGTATTCGATGCCGTATCGGCCGGCACGGTCGAAGTCGGCAGCGGCGCAGCTTATTACTGGGCCGGTAAGGTGCCGGCGGGCCAATGGTTCACCACAGTGCCTTTCGGCTTCAATGCGCAGGGCATCAATGCCTGGTTCTACGGCGGCGGCGGTCTGCAGCTGTGGGAGGAGACATACGCCCCCTTTAATGTGGTCCCCCGGCCCCAGGGCAATACCGGTGTACAGATGGGCGGCTGGTTCCGCAAGGAAATCAACAGCACGGCCGATCTCAAAGGGCTGAAAATGCGCATACCCGGTCTGGGCGGCAAGGTGATGGCCAAAGCAGGCGCCACCGTGGTGCTGCTGCCGGCCGGCGATATTTTTACTTCGCTGGAGCGCGGCGTCATCGATGCCACCGAATGGGTCGGGCCCCTGCATGATCTTCGCATGGGTTTTTACAAGGCGGCCAAATACTATTACTACCCGGGCTGGCATGAACCCGGCAGCTGTCTGGAAGTCATTTTCAACAAGAAGGTGTACGACGGTCTGCCCAAGGATCTGCAGGCGGCCATCGATGCCGTGTCCATGGAGATCAACCTGTGGAGTCTGAGCCAGTTCGAAGCCGGAAACGGCGAAGCGCTGCAGGATTTGATCACCAAGCACAAGGTCAATCTGGTGAGATTCCCTGATTCGATGATGGATCAATTGCGTAAATTATCCGCAGAGGTACTGGAAGAGGAAGCACAGAAGGATCCCCAATCACGCAAAGTCCATGACGCTTTCAAAAAATTCAAGGAAAGAGTGGGTGTATGGGGCACGGTGTCTGAACATGCCTTTTACAATTCGATTGCGGAAAAATACAGCTTGAAAGGATGAACCGGGCTTGCTGCGTTGGCCCGTTAGCCTTGGCTGAGAATCAGCACGGGTCAACGGGCTTTTTTTTGATATGATGTCTATGCAATGAGAGACCCGCCTATGGGACTCTTGCTTCGGGTCGTTATCGACTCTTATCAGCCGACCAGAGCCTGAAGTGATGATCATTGATGAATGCCTATCGGGGACAGCTGCCTGCGCAGGGCAATCGCATTTGGAATATGCTTTGCTGTGAGTGGGATAGAAAATCGGCCAATGAATCTTAAGAGTCGACCGGTCCTGCGGGCCGGGGCAGCTTTGCGCACCGGCAGCCCATTTCAACGGCCGTTAAGGCTTGCTGCGGGCGGCCCGGAAACTCGCTTGCGCTCAAACAGTCCGGGCCGCTGGTCCTGCGCTGCGCCTAAGCGGCCGTAAGAAATGGGCTGCAATGGGTGCCCAAAGCTGCTCCGGCCCGCATGACCTGCCCGTGGTAGCTCCGCAGGGGGAAATTCCAAATGCGATTGCCCTGGCTGCCTGCGGGCCTTGATTGCGGCCAGAGCCGAAATGCAGTAGGGTGGATCCACCCAGCGCGGGTGAATCCGTGCCGGGCAAGTCGTCTCACGAGCTAAAGGAATCGGACAAACCGGCAACGGGCTGACGGATAACGGAGCTATGTCGATCTTCACCATGGAATATCTGGGAGTGCTGTTGTTTACGGGCGCGGGGATTCTGGTCGGGGCCGTTTTGGCGGGTTGGCTGGTGCGCAACCGTTTGATGCATGCACATGAGCAGCAATTGGCCGCGGCCCGCATCGAGCAAAGCATTGTACAGGAAAAGCTGCTGGCGCATCAGCAGACGATCGAACAATTGCATGTCCAAGCCGCCCAATCGAGGGAAGAGATGCGCGTGCATCAGCAACGCAATGCAGACTTGCAGGCCTCCAATGCCGCCCTGGAGGTAGGTGTGCGGCGCGTCCCGTTTGTGGAAAAGGAGTTGGCCCACTTCAAGGAACACTGCGACGGCTTACAGGCTGAACTGCGCCGTGAATCGGCCGCCTTGGCTCAGGCAGTTGAAAAAGCCTCACGGCTGGCTAAGGTGGAGGCGGAAAAAGTCCAGCAAGAGGAACAATTGGCGACTCTCCAGCAGCATCTGAGCCAGCATAAAACCCAATTGGCCGAGCTGCGCACCATACTGGAGGAAGAGCGCAAGCAGTCCGTCGAGAAGATCGCCTTACTCAATGATGCCCGCGATCAACTTAAAAATGAGTTCCAGAATCTGGCCAACCGGATTTTCGAAGAAAAGAGCATCAAGTTCGCCGACCAGAATCGGACCGCTGTCGACCATCTCCTGCGCCCGCTGCACGATCAGATCGGAGAATTCAAACGGCGGGTCGAGGATGTGTATGACAAGGAAAGCCGCGATCGCACCGCCTTGCACGCTGAAATCCATCATCTCAAAGAGCTCAACCAGCGCATCGGTCAGGAAGCCCTGAATTTGACCAGAGCCCTGAAAGGGGACAGCAAAGCCCGCGGCAATTGGGGCGAAGTAATTCTGGAACGTGTTCTGGAAGCCTCGGGGCTACAAAAAGGAAGAGAGTATGATGTCCAGGTGTGCCTGCGTGATGAGGCCGGCAAACGCTATCAACCCGACGTCCTTGTGCGGCTGCCCGAGGGCAAACACATCATCATCGATGCCAAAGTTTCGTTAAAGGCGTATGAAGCCTATTACTGCTGCGAGGACGTGCAGGAGAAAGAGCAATATCTCTCGGCCCACATCGAGTCCATGCGCACCCATATCCGCATGCTGTCCGCCAAAAGCTATGAAGCGCTGGAAGGTCTGTGCAGTCTCGATTTCACATTGATTTTCGTTCCCATCGAGGCCGCTTTTCTGGCGGCCGTTGAAAAAGACAGTTCCCTGTTCAGCGAGGCCTTTGAGAAAAACATCCTGGTGGTCAGCCCTTCCACTCTACTGGTTACCCTGCGCACCATTCAGAACATCTGGCGCCACGAATATCAGAATCGCAATGCACTGGAGATCGCCAAAAAAGCAGGCGGCTTGTATGACAAGTTCGTCGGTTTTGTAGAATCCCTCCAGGAAGTCGGGCGGCAGCTGGAAAAGGCCCGTGAGGCCTATCAAAGCGCCCATTCGCGATTGGTGGACGGGAAAGGCAACCTGGTGAGACGCAGCCAGGAACTCAGAGATCTGGGCGTCAAGGCGGGCAAGAAATTGCCGCTGAAATTGCTGGACTCGGTCGACTGGGAAAAGGCCGAGGATGTTCCTTAAAGGTTGAAATGGGCTGCCGGTGCGCAAAGCTCCCCCGGCCCGCATGACCGGTCGACTTTTAAGATTCATTGGCCGATTTTCTATCCCACTCACAGCAAAGCATTTCCCAAATGCGATTGCCTTACCATTTTCCACTTTTCGGGTTCCTTTTGATCGGTGAACGGGGTAAATCTCGAGCCGGGCCCAGCCGCCCGCGCATAAGATTTGATGTTACGAATGCGTAAAATCATGTTTTTCTTGACGCGGGACTTCATCAACCAATAAGCTTGACGTACTTTCTCTCAAAAAAGTCTTTGCGCTAATAATGCCTTGAGTCGCATATATCTTTAGTTGAAGCAGTCTTTTACATCATCAACGCTATCGCAGCCAACTCATGAAGGATTTGATGATGAGAGGGACAAGAGTGCTCCGGCTCGTGGTTGTCTTGCTTTCCTTCTTAATAACGCCGCCTGGCGGATTTGCCGATGACTTACAAGCCTGGTCCAATCTGGGGCTCTACGGAGGGCATGTCTACGATCTGGCGATCGATCCCGTCCAGCCTGCGAAAATTTTTGCCGGCACCTATCTGGGCGGCGGCTTGTTTGTCAGCCATAATGGCGGCACCAACTGGCAAAGCGTAACAATGCCCAACTACCATGAAGGGGAGGACACCTTCAAAGATCAAGCCGTGTATGCCGTGGCGATCGCCCCCTCCAACCCGGATGTTGTCTGGGTAGCCCACAACTATTGGGTGGCCAAAAGCATCGACGGCGGCATCACCTGGCGCAATTTGCCCAATGCGCTCATGCAAAGGGATTGTCAGAATTGCGGAGGCGAGGGCGATAATTTTCGCCTGTGCAAAGCCATTGCCATTGATCCGAACGATCCCATGGTGGTGTATGTGGGCACCAGCGGCTATGGCGGCGCCAACACCGGCGGCGCGCTGTACAAAACCATCGACGGCGGCGATTCGTGGATCAAACTGAATCAGGGCGGCAATTTCGGATACGGCATAGAGGATCTATCGATCGATGGGCAGAACAGGAATGTGTTGTGGGCTGTGACCAACAGCAACGGCGACCTGAACGTTTGGAACGGCTCGATCTATCGCAGCACGGACGGCGGCCAAAATTTCGCCTCCATTCCCAATCAGCCTTATCTGGGAGGCATTTCCGGCGTGTCGGTAAAGCCCGACGACTCCAGCGTGGTGTTTGTCAGTTGCGCATACGGGTTGATCCGCCTGGATTATGATGATCAAAGCGCCCAATGGCAGTTTTCCCAAGCGGTGCCCGGAAGTGTTTTCGCTACCGACGCGCAGTTCGCGCCATCGAACCCCGATATCGTTTACACGTGTTGGTATAGCGACCCCTATTATGGCGGCGACGGTTTGCCTAAAATCTCGCGCAGCGCGAACGGCGGCCTGACATGGCAGACCTATAGTCTGGACACGCGACTGGCAGGCAATTTATCCGTCCTGGCGATTCATCCCACTGATCCGGCGATGGTTTACGGCGGCGACTGGACCCTGGGTATCATCGGCAGTCCTGATCACGCTCAGAACTGGACGGCACGCAACGAAGGGCTCGATGCGGTCATCGTCTATGACATCGATCTGGATGGCGGCGACAGCTCCCATATGATCGCCGCCACCAGCGGCGGGGTATTCGAACGCTCCGATGGCACCTGGCAGCGCCGATTGAATTATTTCACCAAAGCGGTCAGCTTTGATGCTTTTTCCAGCGGAGCCTTTTATGCCGGCTTGTTCGGCTATGTGGGCAAAACGACCAACCATGGCGCTGACTGGTCCTTCAGCAACTTCTTAGGTCAAGCCGATGTCAGCCACATTGCCGTCGATTCCGAGGATCCGGCCACGCTGTTCGTCACGGCCGGCACCCAGGTACAGCGAAGCCATGACGGCGGCGCCCTCTTCACCCCTGTTCTGGAGGGCGTCAACCAAGCCGGCCAACCCCATCCCATGAACGTGGTCGCCATCGACCCTTCAGACACAAACCGGATCTTCGCCGGCGGCGGCAATTTCTATGCGCCCTATGTGGCCGGTGACCTTTGGATGAGCACGGACCGGGGTGACACATGGCAGCGCACCGGTCTGACCGATGTCATCGTCAATGATGTCATCATCGATCCTGCGGCACCCCACATGATGTACGCAGGGTGCGGATTCAGCAATACCATTGAAGAAACAACGCTATTTAAAAGCACGGACGGCGGCGCCACATGGATGGCTCAAACCACTGGCATGCCGCTGCCTGCGTGGCGCATGACCGGTTTATGGGTTGCTGCTGACAATAGCGGCATTGCCACCGCGTGGAATGGACGGGCATTCCACATCAGCGGGTCCGCTTTGCGCGAAATGGACACCGGAACGGGCAACGATCTTTACGGTGTTTTCGGCATTTCGGCGGCCGATGTCTATGCCGTGGGCCGCAGCGGAACGATTTTGCATTATGACGGAACCGGCTGGAGCAGCATGAACAGCGGCACGAACCATGACATTCGCTCGATTTGGGGCGATGCCCCCGGCAATTTGATCGCCGTAGGCGCCGACGGCCTCATTTTGAAATATGACGGAAACCAATGGCTCCCTATGCCCAGCGCAACCGGCCACACACTCAACGCTGTTTTCGGCACTTCCGCAGATAACATCTTTGCCGTCGGAGAAGGGGGCATCATTTTGCATTTTGACGGCGGCCATTGGATACCCATGAATTCGGGAACAACCCATGCACTCTATGATGTCTGGGGGACCGCCGGAGTGTTTTTCGCCGTCGGCGCCCAGGGCGCGCTGTTGAAGTTCGACGGTCTGCAGTGGTCGTCCCTGCCCGGGGCAACAAGCCATAATGTTACATCGGTATGGGGAAGCAGCGCCACGCGGGTCTATGCGGCGGCCGATGCGCAAGGTCAGATCCTGCACTACGACGGCGCGCAATGGACGGTCTCAACCATTGCGGGCGAACCGAGCCTCGCAGCTGTTTGGGGGGCCGCAACAGACTCTGTTTTCGCGGTAGGCGATAAGGGAGGCGTCTTTCATTATACCGGCGGTGAATGGGTCGCACTGCGTCCTTCGGGAAGCCGGTTGCGGGCGGTCACGGACCTTGCGTTCAACCGGCATGACCCCGGTACCGTCTATGCAGGCACGCTGGGCGCGGGCGTTTTTGTTTCACCCGACCGGGCCGGGCGATGGTTGAACCTGGGCACGCCGCCGGCCAGCGTGTATGCCATATCGGCCGGTTCCCTTTACGCCGCCACCGGTGCCGGGGTTCATCAATGTTCAGGTATCGGCGTCATCGCCGGTTATGTTCGCAATCAGGCCGGCCGGAGCATGATCGATAACGCCACGGTGGCCACCGATTTAGGCAACCGCTGTCCATCCATCGGGGGCATGTATATGATGGTGGTGCCGGCCGGGATCTTCAACCTCTTTGCCGCCGCGGACAACTATCAACTATCTCGGGCCGACAATATCGCGGTGTATGGCGGCGAGGTCACCTGGCGTGACTTCGACATGAATCCGGTCGGAGCATTCGTACCGGACCGTTTGCCCGAAAACGCCGGTTCACACGCAAACGCTGCCGGCGGTGGATACTGTTTCATCGGCACTGCGATTGCGCCGGGCACTCGATTGTGGCTCATCGCCGCTGTGATGCTCGCGGCAATTGCGATACCCGGTATCTGCGTCGGGAAGCGAAATAAGAGCGCGTACTTGTTCTTGGCCGTCTTAGGCATCATGGGAGTCCGGGACGCTTGCGGTTTTACGATTTTCGAGCAGGTCGGGGTTGCCTCTGCGCCGGTACCCGTAGGCTCGGGCGCCCGGGCCATGGGGATGGGCGGCGCATTCATCGCGGTGGCCGACGATGCGACGGCAGCGTCCTGGAATCCGGCCGGCCTGATCCAGCTCGAAAAGCCCGAACTGTCGATCGTCGGCGCGTTTACGAGCCGCCGCAGCGACTTCCAGTCCGATACCCATCCTGAAATTGACAGCAGCCCAAGGGAGGACACGCTCAACCTCAACTATCTGAGCGCCAGCTATCCCTTCCACTTGATCAAGAATATTGTGATTTCGATAAACTATCAGCAGTTGTACGACTTCGAGCGCAGCTTCGAACATCCTTTCGACTTTTCCGGTGCGGGCATCGATCTACGGCAGCAGGTCCGCTATTCCCAAAGCGGCCGGTTGAGTGCGCTGGGCATTGCCGGAGCCGTCGAACTGACCCCGCGGTTATCGCTGGGGATCACCTGCAATGTCTGGACGGACGAACTCGGCTGGGACAATGGCTGGGAGGAAACCTACCAGGCAGTCTCCACGGGCAGCCAATCGGGCGTGCCGGTGTCGATCGATACGCGCATCGGCGATGAATATGAAAAATTCCGCGGGATCAACTTCAACGTGGGCCTGCTGTGGGATACCGGGCGCTGGGGCAATTTCGGCGCCGTCGTAAAGACACCGTTCACCGCTTCCCTGGTGCACCGATTCCACTTTCAGCAAACCCAGGTCAACGGCCCCCCGCTCAACACCACGACGACCACCGGCCCGCTGACGATCGACGAAGAGATCGAGCTGGAGATGCCGTGGTCTTTCGGTCTGGGGTGGTCCAAGCGATACGGCGACCGTTGGACTTTGAGCCTGGACGTCAGCAGGACCTACTGGGATGATTATACCCTGATCGACGGACAAGGACAGGAATTCAGTCCCGTGGACGGCCGGCCCAAGGCGCAGAGCCGCGTCGATCCCACCACGCACGTTCGGGCAGGCTTCGAATACCTTTTTCTGATGCAGGGGAGAAAACTGGCGTTTCCGCTGCGCGGCGGCCTTTTTTACGATCCCGAACCTTTCCAGGGAAGCCCCAACGACTTTTTCGGGGCATCCCTGGGGGGAGGCCTCACGGGGCATTGCTTCAGTCTGGATGTGGCCTATCAGATTCGCTGGGGGCGGGATATCGATACCGGCAACCTGATCGCCACGAGCCATGCCGACGTGATTCAGCATCTGTTGCTGACGTCGCTGATTTACTACTTTTAGGCCGATGCCGATCAGAAGTGGTCTCAAAACCTTCAATCGGGCTTAAGGCCGCGACGGGGGCAAGGGTTCAACCGCAGGAATACATTTAGTATTTCGAGGATTGAACCCTTGCCCCCAACAAAGGATTTGAGCCCGAGGGGAGGTTTTGAAACCACTTCTAAGCAGGCCGTAAAAAGGCGTAACCTCTCAACGATGAAATGCCGCTCATTAAAAATCGCATTTTGCTTCCTGCTGGGATTGATGCCGGGCATTATGGCGGCGTGCGGTCCCTCGGCGCGCGAAGCACTGCATCCTTCAGCCGGCAAACTGTTCCGGCAGCGCTGGTGGAACCATTACGTGCGCGCGCTGGAAGCAGCCGAGCGGCAAGTGTACGACGCCGCGCTGACCGATCTGGAGCTGGCGGTGCAGCAACGCGAGCATGACCAGCGTATGGCCCGGACCTACGGCATGCATTTCATCGATTACTTCCCGCATCGCGAATTGGGCATCATTTATTGGCTGCGAGGGAACCTGGCGTGCGCCCGCGAGGAGCTGGAAAGCTCCATCCGCCAGTATCCCACGGCCAAGGCGCTCTTTTACCTGGACGAAGTGCGCAAAGCACTGCTTCATCAAAAAGGTGTTCGCGGGGGGCCGCCCCAACTGTACCTTTTGCTGCCGGAGACGCCTTTTTGGACGCGCGACGATCCCGTTTGCATCGGCGGGCGGGCGGTTGACCCCAACTATGTGTCGGCGCTCAGCGTCGATGGAGCCCCTGTCCATATGCCGGGGTCTCAGCAGGAAGTGACGTTCGAACACTGTCTGGCCCTCCCCCAGGGGGCACATAGGGTCGATGTAAAGGCCGCCAACCTGCTGGGGCTCAGCACGCAACGGCCCGTGGATGTCCATGTCGACCGGCAGGGGCCGTTCATCGTCGTAGAACGAATCAGCGACCGCGGTGCGGAAATCGTGATCGATGGAACCATCTTCGATGACGCCGGCGTCACCCGTTTTGAGGTCAACCAAACCCCGCTGCCGGTGATTTCCGCCGATCAGTCCTCCTTTTCTTTTCGAATGTCCCGCCGGCAGCCGGCCCTGCGTATCGAAGCCGAAGATCGTCTTGGCAATGTCACCACCGCCCACGCGGAACCCGCCGATTGGCTGAGTGCGCTTCAGCGCCCCATGATCGTGGCCGTCTTGAAGACGACCGGTCTTTTCGAGCGCCGCGATGCATCGGCGCCGGTCATCCGGATAGAAGAGTGGACCGAAACCCAGACCGTTTATATGGACAGGGTCGTCGTCAGCGGCAGTGTGCGCGACGACCGCCAGGTGGCGGATCTCACCATCAACGGCACCGCCGTGCTGCCGCGCCCCGGGGCCATGGCTTTCTTCTCGCATTTCATCGCCCTGCAACCGGGATCGAACACCATCACCGTCCGTGCCGTAGACGCCGCCGGCAATCCAGCCCAGCAGCAATTCTGCATCGAACGCAAGTTGCCCGCGGCGATGCTGTTTTCGGAACGCCTGCGCCTGACGCTGATGCCTTTCGCGGACAATGATGCCACCCCTTCGAGCGACGCGGCTTTCCAGGACAACTTCGTCCACCAGATGGTCCAGCGGCGCCGGTTTCAAATCGTTGAACGGGAGCATCTGGACTTGATCCTGCAGGAGCATAAAATCAACCGCACGCATCTGATCGATCCCGCCACCGCGCTTCAAATAGGACGCTTGTCCGCAGCCCACGTTTTTGCGGCCGGCAGTTTGGTAAAGACCCGCATGGGCATCGAAGCCATCAGCCGCATCGTTGACACGGAAACGGGCGAGGTCCTGGAAACCACCGATGCCTACGCGGAAGACAACGGCCTGAGCGGACTCAAAGCCCTGGCCGAAACGCTGGCCCTGAAGATCCATCGGGAGTTCCCCCTGGCGAATGGAACGGTGCTTCAAAAACAAGGCGGCATGATCGCGACCGATTTGGGGCCGGATGAAATCCGCGCCCAGCGACGCTTGATCGTTTACAGGGAGATTCCCGTCCACTTTCCCGGGAGCGGCCGCCGGGCAGGCAGTGATTTCGAGGTGTTGGGACACGCCCGGGTGGTGCAGTGCCAGGAGCGCGTCTCCAAAGCCGAACTGCAGGACGACTGCAGCCCGGATATCGGGGTCATGCACAAAGTCATCACCCAGTAGGAGCGTATGAACGGCCCGACGGACAAGGAGATCATAAAAGGCTGCCTGGGCGGTGACCGCGCTCTGCAGGAGCACTTCATCCGGCGGTTTTCACGCCTGGTGTACAGCACCATCCACAGGGTGGTGAAAGCCAAAGGCGCCACGCTGACCGATCAGGATATGGAAGATCTGCACAACTCCGCGTTCGTGCAGCTGTTCGATCGGGGATGCCGCAAACTGCGCCGCTATCAGGGCAGGAACGGTTGCAGCCTGGCCTCCTGGGTCCGCATGATCACCGTGCGCATGGTTTTGGATCATCTGCGGTTCGACAAAGACGCCCTGGCGCACCGGGAGTGCCTGATGCCGCTGGATGAGATCCTGGATCTGGCCTCCGCCAGCGCATCGCCTTTGATGCAGTTGACCGCCAAAGAGCAAGTCCGATTGATCGAGAAGGGATTGCGGACGCTGTCGGCCGGGGATCAACTGATGATCCGGCTGCATTGCCTGGAGGGGCAGCCGTTGGCCCGTGTGGCCGCCATATTGAAAATATCCGCGGCCAATGTCTACTCGGTGAAACACAGAGCCGTGCAACGCCTTGCGGCGGCCGTACAAAAACAGACGACATCAAAATCGCATGCAATAAAAAGCGATCCAGCGCGTCAATTGAAGTAGCACGCCGGGGATGACTCCCGGCAGGCACAAACGAATGGGAAAACGGAATGGGCCGTCATTGTCCCGATGATGAAATCTTGATGGACTACCTGGAAGGCCGCCTGAGCGGACGCAGGCGCGCCCGGGTTGAAGGGCACTTGGCCGGCTGCTCCAGCTGCCGCGAGCAAATCCGCATTTGCGCGGAGTTGATCTTCGGCGATGGCGCGGATGAGGAGATCGCGGTTCCGGCGGCCGTCACCCGGCGCGCCATCCAGGCGGTGACCGGACAATCGACAAGAACCCGCCCGGCCGATACGCGGGCCTTCATGGCCCGAGGCATGGCCCTGATAGAAAAGCTTACCGGTGGGGCGGCATTGTCACCGGTGCCGGTGCGCGGTCCGTTATCGGCCGAATCCAGACACCTGATCCGCCGGCATAAAAGTTTCCAGGATCTGGAAGTGATCATCGAAATCGAGAAAAGGGATGTGGCCGAGGCATCGATCCGGGTGGGCGTGGTTACGGGGAAATTGCCCCTGCGCATATCCCTCGTCCAGGGCCGACGCGAGGTGGCCTCCCTGGTCTGCGGCCTCACGCCGGTTCTATTCGATGAGATTCCATTCGGAGCCTACAGCTTGATTTTTGTTCACGACGGGCGGGTGATCGGTGAGTATCCCTTTGAAATCATCGACAGCAACGGGACATCATCGCCAAAGGAGTAACAGGCGGCGCGCGCTTTGCCGTCGAAGCGGCCATGACCAAGCCGATTACAAATCCGGACCTATTTCATCTGGAGATCGTCCGCGAAGCCGATCACCTCAAGATCAGCCTGGCCCTGCAGCGCCGCGGCGAAATCCAGACGGTCCGGCAGGTGGAAGAGTTGTTCGTCCCGCTGGACAGCATCGGCCGCCGCAGCGCCCGGTTGGGCGAAACCCTGAACCAGGCCAACCGGCACGGCCGCCTTACGCCGGAACTGCTGGCGCGGTTGAAAGAAACCGGGCAGCTGTTTCGCGATGAGCTTTTTTCGGCCAAGGTCAAGGAACAGCTCAATACGCGCGGCATCGATCATCTGATTCTCTCGCTGGACGATCAGCTGGTGCATATTCCCTGGGAATTGCTGCATGACGGGACCCGGTTTATGGGGCAGCGCTTTGCCATGGGCCGCGTGATCCGCACCCGCCATACGATCCTCAGCCCTTTTGCCCGCGATATCCCCACGCCCATGCAAATGCTCGTGCTGGCCGACCCGGCCGGAGAATTGACCGCAGCATACCAGGAGGGCCTCGCGATCCGGGACTTTGCGGAAGGGTTCAAGGACAAACTGAACGTATTTTTCCGCAGCGGGAACGTCAGTGAAGATTTTATCAAAGCCAAGCTGCGCTATTTTGATCTGGTGCATTTCGCCGGCCATGCCGACTATGATCCGCGCCGGTCTTCAAAAAGCGCCTGGCGCCTCGGCCAGGGACGCCTTTCGGCCGAGGGCATTGTCAAAATGGCCGGCACCGGGCGCATGCCCGCCCTGATTTTCGCCAACGCCTGCCAGTCGGCGCGTGCCGACCACCGCAGGGCGGACCGTGGCGGCCAAACGCGCATCTTCAATCTGGCCAATGCCTTCCTGCTGTCGGGAGTCAAACATTACCTGGGAACGATCTGGGAAATACCGGACGATGCCAGCAAGTGTTTTGCAATGGCGTTTTACCGCCATTTGCTCGGCGGGCTGTCCGTCGGCATGGCGGTAAGGACCGCCCGGCAGGCCGTGGCCGACATCCTCGGCGAGCAGAACACCATTTGGGCCAGCTATCTGCTTTACGGCGACCCGACCACCGCTTATTTCCATGCACCCGCGACCGAACGGGCGGCGGAGAACGTTGGGCATGAACCCGCCCCTGCCCTCCCAGAGGCGGTGACGGTGGGCACACGCGCCCCGGAAGACGTGATTCGTTTCAGCCCCGCCGGCGGCCGCAAAAGGCGCCTTTGCGTTGCGATCGCCGCCGTGATGGTTCTATGCGCCGCGCTGGGGACATTCCTGGCCGCCGCCTGGATCGGTTCGGGCAAACGGGCCGCCGATTACGAGCAGCAGGCGCTGGCATCCTTTCAAACCGGCGATTATGCAAATGCCGAACAGACCTGCCGTTATATGCAACAAAGCTGGCCCGAGCGCGCGTTCAGCCACCTGCTTTTGGGGAATGTGCATTTCCTCAAAGGAAAGTTTGCGGAGGCGGGGACATTCTATCGCAATGCCGTGGCGGCGCCCCAGGGCACCGTTCAGGACAAAACCGAAGCGCTGCTGGGGCTCGGCCGCATCGCTTCCGAAGACGGCCTGGCCGATCAGGCCCTCGGCTACTACCGGCAGGCCGCGGCCATGTCCCCCCGCAATGAAAGCGCCTGCATCGCCGAAGCGTTGCTGCTGAACCGCCGCGGCGACCATCACCGGGCCCTGGCGCTGCTCAAGGAAGCTGCGGCCGTGTCGTCCGACCCGGCTGCCCTGGAGGCGCTGATCAGCCAGGTGCAGAGCAGAGCCGAACTGGCCGACGATCGGCAGCGTCTGGAGCGCATCGACCGGATGATCGATGATTTGCTGGCCCGGATGGATTCCGGACCGCGGACCCTGCCGGCCAACACCTGGTCGTCGCGGTCCCTGTCGATTTGGCTGCTGCCCTTCACCGCCGTCGGGTATGATTTGCATGAAGGTCGTGCCGAGCTGATGACCAGTGGCATTCTGTACCATCTCCTGCAGGAACAACGCCTGCAGATGGTCGAACGGGAAATGCTGGACCGGCTGTTGTCCGAACTCAAGCTCGGCGCCTCCCGTTTGAGCGAACCGAATACCTATCTTTCCCTGGGACGTCTGGTGGCCGCGCGCCTCATCATCCTGGGCCGTCTGGTGCATGAACCGCCGCAGACCCAGGTGACCCTGCGCTGCATCGAAACCGAAACCGGCCAGGTCGTGGCCGTCATCAGCGATGTCGTCGACGGCGGCAACGCGGTTTCCCAAACAGCGGCCGGGCTGGCCGCCGCACTAAAAGCCCGGCTGGCCGCGTACTACCCCGTCAGGGCCTGCATCGTCGAAGAAAAAAAGGATTTCCTGGTTTTGGACATCGGCCAGCGCCAGGGGGCTGCCGTCGGAATGTCTTTGCGGGGCGTGAACGCCGATTTAGTGGTGAAAGTAGTGGCTGTGGAAGCCGACCGCTGCACGGCCAAAATCCAGGGTGTAAACACTTCCGCCGGTGTGGGACTTCAGCTCGAAGCGATTCCCTAGAATTGCTTCGATTCCCTTCTTTGCTGGTGACCGGGTCGCTGCAGACTGCCCGACTCGCTGATCTCTCTTATTGCCTTGACTTCCAAGTCCGACATCTGCTTCCAGGCAGCGTCTTCAAAAGTTATCTCACACCCCCAAACACCTCCTTCAAATGCAATCTCACTCGGTCCCTGATCGTTTTGCTTCCATAAAAAACCACCGAAAAAAAAATTTCCCTGGATATTCGGCCGGACTGCGAGAAATGACAAATCCATCCGTCAATTATCATCGCCGGGACAATCAGGAGCAACTGCACCAACGTGCCGGTGAACGTCCGAAGAAGAAAGAAACAAGTCAAAAATGCTGAAAGGAGATCGCCGTGAAGTTCAAAGGACATTTGGCAAAAGGGTTGATTCTATGGATGTCGCTGCTTTTGTTCGGCGGTTGCGGCGGGGGCGGCGGCGGTGGCGGCACCCCTCCCCCCTCGCAGAATACGCCTGTGGATACTTCCGCCCCAGCCATCTCCGGATTTGATTTTGCCCTTCAGGAGGGGGATTTCTGGGAGTACGAGTGGGATTATGAATGGTCCTATCATGACGCCTGGAGCAGCAGCAGTGCCGAATATGCCAGCCGGTTTCGCATCACTTTAGGCGTTCCGATCGAGGTCAACGGAATCCTTTTCTACGAAATGATCCTCTCCGGCACCGCGGTTGCGGGCGATCGCAAGGATTTCACGCCTGCCGGAAAGTACCTTGCCGTCACGCGGAACCAAATCATCACCCTGGAAGCCGACGGGGTGACGCAGACGGTCATTTTCGATGCCGCGGCGGGCGCCTGGCCGGGCAGCGGCTTTTTCACTTCTTTTCCGTCGGACACCCTTTTCGAAGCCACGCTTTCCACCATCAGCAACGATTATATCAACGAAGCGGCCTACCAGGTGAGTGAATCGGCCAGTTCCAGCAACTGCCAGTACTTCCCGGGCGTGGGGACCATCTGCGGCGGGGACTACGATGAAACGCTGAAGGCGCGGGAATACTACATCGCCGGTCTGGGGCCGGTGGGACTTTACACCTATTCCGGTATAAGCGACTCAGAATGGTCGTCTTCGAGTCAAGCCGATATTGGTCTTACGGCTTCTTCGCTGCGCGGGGACACGCTTCCTTATCTGCTTGAAGTGGAGCCCAACAATCAAATCGACGCAGCCACGCCGATCCTCCTTCCGGCGCGGATCGAAGGCGACGGGGTGAGTGAAGCAAAATTCGGCGGGACGACCGCCGTCCAGGTCAATGTGATTGCCGCCGCCGAATCCGAACCGAACGATTCGCCGTCTGCGCCTCAGGCGATGGATCTGCCGGCCGGGATTTCGGGCGACGTCATGGCCGGAGATCCCAATACTTCGGTAGAAGTACAAGCCTCTCCGGACGGGACCCCTTATACCACCACTTTCGAAGACTGGTATGAGGTAACCCTCGGCACAGGCCAAACCCTCAACATCCAGATGCGTTTTCCGGGCACCGCGGCGGACCTGGACATGTACCTTTTCAGCCTCGATGCCTCGAACAACGTGACCATCCACGCCAACAGCGTGGACGACAATATCGGCCAGAACGAGTTCGACGAGCAGATGAGCCGGTATCTTTCAGCCGGCACCTATTATGTCGCCGTCGATGCGTGGGATACCCCGACGAGAGCCGCCTACACCCTGGACATTTCGACGGGAAGTTCATCGATCGATGTCTGTGACTGGTTCAGCTTTTCTCTTCCTGCGCAAGCCCGGGTGACCATTGCCGTCACCGGCGGCCCCGGCTTCGTGCTGGCCGATGCGGCGATGAGCAGCGTTCTGGCCAACGGCGGCGCGCAGGGCACGTCCATAAACCTGCCTGCGGGGACCTATTTGATCGGTATCGGCCAGGGCGGGGCCTACACGCTCGACGTGACTTCGCCGTAGTCGGGGGAACGAGCGATCGCTTGAATATTAAAAGGAGGACACAATGGCGAGATTTCTTCGAATGGTAGGGGGCCTTTTGGCCGTTGCGGCGCTATTGCTGGGAGGCCCGTCTTCCGCATGGTGCTCTCCCATGTATGACGGGATTTACGCCGGCACCTATGTCGGCGACGATTCCAGCTACGATCAGGGCTATTGGGTGGCCGTGATCACCGCGGATCCATCGACCAGCTTTTTTCTGACCTGGTCAATGTTCGCCTATAACGACGGCGGGCACTTGAGTTACATGGGGGAAACCGCCGGCAAGACCGGACACTTTTACAGTCTTTCGGTCATGAACGTCAGCACGATCGACGCCTATATCGATTCATATAACGGCTTCACCGTGACGGGAACCTGGGTCAACGATTCCGAATCCGGGGAATTCTCGGGCGGCCAGGTCGACGCCTGCACCTACAGCGGCGCCTTGGAAGGCACCTTTGGCGGGGATGACGAAGGCGAATGGTCGATGACCATCGGAACCGACTGTCATATCGACGGCACCATGTTCCCCGATGTGGGCGGCAGCTACTCTTTTACGGGTGCGTGCCACCCCGACGGCTACATGGCCGCGATGGGTTCGGATGCATCCGGCACCTTTATCGTCGCCGGGCAGTTTTCCAGTGCCACCTACGTTTCCGGTTCCTGGGCGGCCGAGACCGGCGAGTCCGGTGCCTTCGCCACCCGCACGAGCGGCGGCGGATTGGACGAAGAAGGCGGCGGGGGCGGCTGCTTTATCCTCGGTCTGATCGACGGGTAGAAAATGCCTGATCAAAATCCATGCGCAATGGAATTCCATCACATATGCAAAAACATCTTTGCCATGCGCCGAACAAGAGGAGACTGCAATGAAACATTTGCTTTCCAGGGCTGCGGTCATGGTTTTCATTGCTGCGCTGCTGTCCCTGTTCAACGCCTGCGGCGGCGGTGGCGGCAATGCCCCTGAACCCTTGACCGGCCGCTTCATCGACGCGCCGGTCAGTGGGCTGCGCTATGCCACCGACAGCCTGTCGGGAACCACCGATGCCGACGGCCGGTTCCGCTACCAACCCGGTGAAGAGGTGCGGTTTTACGTGGGCGATATCCTGATCGGACGGGCCGCCGGCGCCGCGACCCTCACCCCGTTCGACTTGGCGGGGATGAGCGCCGCCGCAAGCCCCCTGGCAATCCAGGCGCTGCAGCGCGATCTGGCCAGGGACAGGATCACGGCCGCCGACCGGGTGGTCAACATCGCCGTGTTCCTGCAGACCCTGGACCAGGACGGCGATCCGGCCAACGGCCTTCAGATCCCTCAAGCCATGCATGCCGTCACGGCCGGCGCATCGCTGAACTTCCACAAAAAATGGTTTGATTTTGGAGAAATGGCAGCCTTGCGCATGCTGCTCGGCAGGGCCCGCAGCCAGGCGATATGGGGCGGCGGCCGTGCCGTCTGCAAGGCCCATCGGGCCATGGCGCATCTGTATGCCGGCCTGGGGCTGCAACCCGCGATGGGCCGCCAGACCCTCTCCGAGGAGGACGCCGGCGCCGACGGCACAGTGGACCGGTATTTTTCTTCGGCCTACGACGCCCGCGGCAACCGAACGTTATACGAGTATGTCGACAACGGCATGCTGCAATGGCGCCAGGTCTATACCCATGATGCCGATGGCAACCAGATCTTGCGAGAGTATGACCAAGACGGCGACGGCACGGCGGATTTCCGATCTGCAGCGCTGTATGACGCCAATGGCGACTTGATTTTATATGAATACGATGCTGATGCCGACGGAACCACGGATGGCCGGACGATGCTGACCTATGACGCCGACGGCCATCCGATCCGGGAGGAGCAGGACGATGACGCCGACGGCACCGTGGATAGTTGCGAGATCTCGGTCTACGACGTCAACGGCAACGTTACCCGGTGGGAATCCGACGATAATTTCGACGGCGTCCCGGAAGCCGTAGAGGTGTACGCTTATGACGTCAACGGCAACAAAACTTTGTCGGAGTATGACAGCGACGCCGACGGCGCCGTCGACAGCCGTTCTACCTATGCCTATGACGCCGACGGCAACCGGACCTTGCAGGAGGATGACTACGACGCCGACGGTACGGCGGAATGGCGCAGTCTCTACAGCTATGACGCGCAGGGCAACCAGATCCGCTACGAGTATGACAACGACGGCGATGGATCGATGAACCACTGTAGAACGTACGCCTATGACGCCGACGGCAACCGCACCTTGGAGGAGCATGACGATGACGGCGACGGCATCGTGGATAACCGCTCTATCGCCACCTACGACGCCGGCGGCAACCAGATCCGGCAAGAGTATGACGAGGACGCCGATGGCACCGTCGATAATCGTTCTATCTACACTTGGGACGCCAACGGCAACATGACCCGCTACGAGGATGACCACGACGTGGACGGCACGGTGGATCGGCTGGGGACCTATACTTATGACACCCACGGCAATCGGATACTGTCCGAGTATGACCATGATGCCGACGGCACACTGGAATCACGTTCTACCGCCGCTTTTGTCGTCACGCCGGTCCAATGGGTGGACCTTTTGTCCATGTCGATGGGGCCGCGTTGACCGGAAGACAAAACCTCTGCCGCCCAAGGGACGATTTTGAGGCCCGCTCCGACCGACAAACGGATGACGAAGCGGCAGGCCATCCTGAGGAGGGATATACATGAAAAGAACCATCGTTTTACTGCTGGCATTTACCTTCTGGCATTTGGCCGGCATCGCAGCGCCGGCCGATGCCTACGAGGATCTGCGGGGCCGCTTCGTCATCGATCTGCCCGAGGGATGGCAGCTGCAACCGCAGACGGACGACCGGGTCTACGTCTTCAAAAAGGACGGCGACAGCATCATCCTGGAGTATGTTCTGCACACCAGCGATCCGGGCGAGCTGCTTAAAAAGGCCCTCGCAACGCTCGGTCTGTCCGGCCTGAAGAAGCCCGTGCTGGAAGGTGATCTCGAGAGCCTCAGCATCAACGGCCATCCGGCCCGCTGGGGCATGTACAAAAGCGAAATGGCGGTCGGCGGCACCCAGGTGACTCTCTTCAGCCGGCTGGGATGCGTATCCCTTGATGAACACGGGGTCTATTTCATGTCGATCTTCAACCAGACCCGCAAAGCCGAGTTGAGCAGGCCCTTGGCGAAAGCATTTCAAAGCATCCGCGCGCCCGGCCAGGCCCTCACCGGCGCAAGCGCTGTCCGGTCCGTCCCGGCCGAAACCGCCGCGCCCGCACCAACCGCCTGGCAGCACGAATTTGTCCGCCTGAATCTTCCGCCGGGTTGGAAAGAGAAGCCCAAGCTGCAAAACTTTGAAGAAGAGGTCATCGGCTGGTTCGAATACGAACCCCTGGGGGCCCATCTGCTGGCGCTGTGCTACCGCGGATTCGGCATGAACAAAACCAAGGCCCTGAAGGCCGCCAAGCAGACGGTCGAAATCTCGATGCCCAATGCTGCTCCCGCCAAGGTCTATGAACTGGAGCTGGAAAGCGGAGACAAAGCACCGGTGGTTGTCTACCGCGGCACCAGTGTGAGCCGCGGCGCCGAAGTACAGAGCGCCGCCGCCACCGCAACGCTGAAGGCCGGCAAGTGTTATTTGGATCTGATCGGCTACGTGCAGGCGGCCGGCCTGGACGAGCTGGAAAGAGATATTGTCGCGATCGCACGCTCGGCCGAATAGAAGTATGGGGAGGCGCCATGAAACCATTGCCGATCATGAAAGCCGTCGGGCTGGCATTCGTGCTGCTGGCCTGTGCCTGCATGGCGCCCTCGCGCAGCCTGCTGGTGGGGACACCCGATGACGTCATCAAGCAGCGGGCTGCGCGGATGCCCGCGCCGCTGTGGCAGATCCCGCTTGGGCCGGCATTGATCGAGGAGATGCAGCTGCTTGGTCCCGACCGGCTGCTCGTCGGCATGATCAAGGATTATCCTGGGCTGCCCAGCCTCGCTTATATGCTCGTCGATACGGCCAGGGGAGAGGTGCTGTGGCGTTATCCAAGAAACGAGGCCGCAGGCTCATACGTGCTATTGCTCGCCTTCAAGGATTTGCTTCTTTTCAGGATCGAAAAAGGCAAGACAACATCCCTGCTCGCCCTGGACCCGCAGACCGGAAGCAAGCTATGGGCCTGGCCTGGCGAGGACGGCCGCGCACAGTACTTGCCTGTGCCGGCCGCAGGTCGCATCGTTGTGGCCGTCGCCGGTGAAAATACAATGCAAATCAAGGCGCTGAATCTGAAAGACGGCGCCGTCCTCTGGGAGAAGTCGCAACCGGCTGCAGGCGCGGCAGCGCCTGTTCCCATTGTGGACGGCCAAGATATTCTTTGCTTTGCAGGAGGCATCGAGCGCCTGTCTTCCATCGATGGACACCGTGTCTTTTTGCAGCCCGACCTGATCCTGGACGAAAACTGCCCGCCCCCCCGAATAGACGGCGACGATTTGTGGCTGGTGGATTCGGCCCAAAGACTGGTTCGCATGAATGCCGTGGGCGGCAGCATATACTGGGCGGCCGATCTGCCGGCAAGTGTCATTTACACCAACATCTATCCCCTGGACGGCAAAGCCTACCTGCGGGCCATTGCCCGGAGCGGTGCTTCCCTTCTCCATCTGGTGCGCCGGGATACCGGCAGAATCGACTGGACGTATACGGGCAAAGAGCAAAGTGTCAGCAACCTGGTGGAGAAAAACGGCCTGCTCTACTTCGGAACGCCGACCTCGCTGGTGGCCCTCGACGGCAGGAGCGGCCGGCAGGTATTTTCCAGCCGCGCCACGACCACGGGAAGGGCTTTCCCGGTACGCATCCGCAGCGTGTCCGATCGCATCGTCTATATCGGTGAGCTCGTGGTGGCGGCCTTTGATGCCAGGACCGGTGCACTCAAATACAGTCACGGCATGACCCCGATCTGTCCCGAATGCCATCTCAACGGGCTGGACGCGGCCGTCCCGCGCCTCAAAGAAGAATTGCAGGCGGCCTCCGGCAAACCCATCGGGAACCTGGGAGAGCTGTCCCGATTCACCTCTGCGGAAACGGTGCGCTACCAGAATTTGGCCAACAGCTACTCGGCACAGGCGCGCAGCGCCGCCGGCCGCGGCGACTATATCGGCAGCGACATCGCCTCCATGAAGTCTTCCTTTGCCCGGCATGAATCAACGCTGCAGGCCAACGCCGCCTTCGCCTATGCCGTGGTGGACTTGGGACTGGCCGTTCGCAGGGCCCTCGAGACCGCAGCGATCCGGACCTCGATCGAACGGCAGGCGTTGTTCCGCAAATCGATTTTGAGGGCCTATAACCACGCCGAATCTGCAGAATATGTGGTTCGGCCGCATCTGGATTGGATCCGCGCCGGCGAAAGCTTCACGACGCTTGCGGTGGTGCACCTGCCCAGCGGGAAGCGCCGCGACACCTGTCTGTCTCCCGAATACCTGAGTTACGGCCTGTGGAACCTGATGGACTTTGACAGCGGCATCGTCTACC
Source organism: Desulfobacteraceae bacterium (assembly GCA_003599575.1). Taxonomy (GTDB): domain Bacteria; phylum Desulfobacterota; class Desulfobacteria; order Desulfobacterales; family Desulfosarcinaceae; genus Desulfatitalea. The sequence goes on from QZKV01000074.1 coordinate 95,743, forward strand.
ACCACGGCATCGGCATGAATCCATCCCGCTATGTGTTGAGCGAAGCCCGCCGGTTGTATCCGTACGAAAGCGCGCGCACCATCCAGACCTTTTTGATCGCCGTGCCGATTGACTTGCCTCGCTAAGCAGCAAATTGGGTGCCCAAGCCGAGTCCCTTTGGCCCTGATACCCAAGAGGGCTTTCACATTCTCAATGAAAGACCTGCTCCCCACTGCGATGCTGCAATTCCATTCATCTTCACGGTATATCGCTTCGTTACTCAGGTATTCCCCTACCCATCCCCGGTGGCTGGTCCTTAGCCGATCATAGGATGCAGCTCCCAGCAGACCTTGGAGCCTCTCGTAATCGATCAGGATGTTCTTTCTTCGAGGTTCCTGGATCTCATTGTAACCGCAGAAAAGGCCACATGGCTGGATGGCTGACCACGCCGGCACGCACCATATTCGTGTCGATATAAACCATGCATCGTGTCAGGTGACCGCCGCTTTCTACAGCGGTTGCGTGATAACGCATCACCGCCGTCGACCAACACTGCGCCGAAGCCTCGTTAGACGGACCAGTCGATCTCCGGCCGGGGGATATCGCTGTGCCGGCCATGTAGAAAAATCCAGCGGAGCGCGCCGCCGGCAACGAGCTTGCGAGTGGATGGATTTTCGGGTATTTCATTATGTCGAGATATGGGTAAGATCGGAATGAAACAGGAGCAACCGATATTCAAGATAACCGGTGACGGTTGTCCCGGATGCGGTCGATCTCTGAAAACAGATTTCTGAATGTAAATGACGCTGCCGGCCGGTTGAGGCTCACACTCCGGACATCTGAACCTTGAAACCAAAAAACCGCAATAGTTGAGATCGAACCACATCCGCATGCATCCGCGGCCCATCTTGGTTTTGAAATACGGGCCCTGGTTTGCGCGAAACGATACGGATGTTAATGAAGGAAACTACGCCATGAGGTCGATTGCCTTCATTTTTGTAAAAGCCCTGATGGTCATCTGGGTGGCGGTTCTATACCCGGCTTTCCGGCCTTGCCATGCGGCGGAGGACCAGGATCCGGCGGAAAAGGCGGTGGATTTTACCAAATTTTCCTTAGAGGAGCTGAAAAATGTCCAAATCATATCGGTCTCCAAAAAGCCTGAAATGGTATCGGACGTGGCCGCGGCCGTTTATGTGATCACTAAGGAGGACATCCGCAGGTCGGGCGCCACCAGCATTCCCGAGGCCCTGCGCCTGGCGCCCGGCGTGCACGTGGCACGCATCAGCGCCACGGATTGGGCGGTCAACATCCGCGGACTGAACAACCAGTTTGCGCAAAATCTGCTCGTGCTGATCGACGGCCGAAGTGTTTATACGCACGTGTTTTCAGGCGTCTTCTGGGACATTCAGGACACGGTGATGGAGGATATCGACCGTATCGAAGTCATTCGAGGGCCGGGGGCCGCGCTTTGGGGCGCCAACGCGGTCAACGGCGTGATCAATATCATCACCAAGCGGGCCAAGGAGACGCAGGGCGGGCAGGCCGTTGCTCTGGGCGGCAGCGAAGAGCAGATCGGCAGCCTGCGCTACGGCGGCACGCTCGGCGAACAGGCCTTTTATCGTGCCTACGGAAAATTTTTCAATCGGGGCGAGTTGCGCCATGTGGGACTGAGTCCGGAGGAGGATACCGCCGATCAATCGAGCGATAACTGGCGGTCCGGCCGCGGGGGATTCCGGGTCGATCGGGCGCCCGGACAAGGCCTGCCGAATGGCGCATCGAATTCCTTCACGCTGCAGGGCGAAGCTTACAGCAACCGATATGATAAGGAATTCGCGCGACGGTCGATCATATTCCCGAGTTTGACGTCAGCCCGGTCTGAAACGTCGGAAGCCGTAGGATGGCATATGTTGGGCCGCTGGCAGCACACCATCGCTCATGATTCCGAAACCATCCTGCAACTATATTACGATTTTGCTCAAAAAGATTATGATCCGGGTAGCGGCACAGTCGGTACGGCCGACCTGGATTTTCAGCACCGCTTGACTCTGGCCGAGAGACACGAGGTCGTTTGGGGCCTTGAATACAAATTCATATCTGATGAGTTTGACGACAGCCCCAATGTTGCCATGGCTCCGAGAGAGTTGAATCAGAGCCTGTGGAGCACCTTCATCCACGACGAGATCGTGATACTGCCGCAACTTTTAACCCTTATCGCCGGTTCGAAATTTGAACACAATGAGTTTACCGGTCTTGAAATCCAACCGAGCATCAGAATGCTGTACACACCCTATCGGGTGTTTTCACTGTGGGCGGCTGTATCGAGGGCGGTCAGAGTGCCTTCCCGGCTTGAACTGCACGGCCGGACGAGCGACTTTGTCGAACTGCCCGCCCTAAACCCGGATGGGCCGGTGGAGGTCATCACGCAAGGAAACAGCGGTCTTTCGTCTGAAAAACTCATTGCCTATGAACTCGGTTTGCGCCTTAAGCCGGCCGCAACGCTTTGGCTCGACACGACCCTGTTTTTTAATGACTATGACAGGCTGGTCGGGCTCGAACTGAACGAAAGCGCCTCGTCAGGCAACCAGTTTATTCTGGAATACAAAAACAACACGGCCGGCGAAGCGTATGGATTGGAAGTGGTTGTGGATTGGAAAGCCACCGCCAAATGGCTGTTGGGTTTTTCCTATACCTATTTGCACACCCAGATCGAGGAAAATCAGGTTGATGAACCGAACCTGGCTGCACTCATTTCGGAGGGCAGTAATCCCCGTCATTTATTCTCCATACGCTCGTCTTTGGATATCACTCCGAAGATCAATTTTGATTTGTGGTTCCGCTTTGTGAGCAGTCTGCCCGAAAGGGACGTAGACAAATACTCGGTTATGGATGCCCGGTTGGCCTGGAAGATT
>QZKV01000090.1 GCA_003599575.1 Desulfobacteraceae bacterium
TCCGCCCGTTTTTCACCCGTGCAATTCTTCTGGCGTGCTTTTCCGTGCACCTTTCGCCGCCATTGGCGCACGTTTGCGATCAGCCTGGCCGTCATGCTCGCCGGCAGCCTTTTCGGCGGTGCGGCGGTCGTGATCGATCCGCAAGCCAAGGCGATCCTGATGCCGTTCGAACATCTGCAGATGGACCCGGCCGAACGGGTCGTCAAAGAGGAAGATTCCTCCGCAGCGGACCGGCTCAAAGGCCGCAAAGGCAGTTTTTCGGCATTTTTGATGACCCACAACACCCGGGTATCCATTTTGGTACTGGCCTTGGGAATGACGTGGGGAATTGGAACCGTTTTGCTGCTGTTCAGCAACGGCGTGATGCTCGGCGCCGTTGCGGCCGACTACCTGCGCGCGGGGCAAAGCGCCTTTCTGATAGGCTGGCTGCTGCCGCACGGCGCTACGGAAATCCCCTCCATTCTGATCGCCGGGCAGGCCGGCCTGTTGCTGGCGGGGGCGCTCATCGGAGGCACTGCGGCCCAGCCCCTGGGCGAACGGCTGAGGACTGTGGCGCCGGATGTGGTGACGCTGGTCGGCGGAGTGGCCGTGCTGCTGTTCTGGGCCGGATTGGTGGAAGCCTTTTTTTCGCAGTACCATGCCCCGACCATTCCCTATGCGGCCAAAATCATTTTCGGCCTGCTGGAACTCGGCTTGCTAGTTCTTTTTTTGCGCTATGCCGGGCGCCATAGAGGAATTTGAGATGAATTGCGACTTATGGATTTAGATTTCAAATTTCAAATTTCAAATTTGAAATCCGATATAATGAAATTTGAGATTTGAAATTTCAAATCTCAAAAGGAACAAACCTGCATGGAACCGAACCCTGAAAGCCCTGCTCGAGAAGATGATCTGACCATCCGCACGCCCGAAGGGGTCGCCTTTTCCCTGCCCCTGGCCGGACCGGTCAGTCGTTTTTTGGCCTGGCTGCTGGATTTGGCCTGTCTATCGGTGCTGTTCAAGCTGATCTCGGTCGTCGTAAATCTTCTCGGCCTCGTCAGCCGCGATGTCTCCCAGGCGTTTGGCATCGTGCTTTTCTTTGCGCTCAACATCGGCTACTCCATTTGCCTGGAATGGTTTTGGAACGGTCAGACCGCCGGTAAGCGCGTGTTGGGCCTGCGTGTCATGGATATCAACGGCCTGCGCATACGGCCCAGCCAGATCGTGCTCCGCAACCTTCTGCGCGCCGTGGACAGTTTGCCGCTCTTCTACCTCGTGGGGGGATCGGTGTGCCTGGCGACCCGCCACCTGCAGAGGTTGGGAGATCTGGCCGCCAACACCATCGTGGTCAAGATCGCTCAGGCTGTCGAGCCCCGGGTCGATCGGGTTCTTGCGCCGCATCATTACAATTCGTTGCGGCACTATCCACATCTGGTCGCGCGACTGCGCCAGCAAATCAGCCCCACAGAAGCGCGTGCGGCCCTGCAAGCCCTATTGCGCAGGGACGAGTTGATTCCTGCGGCGCGCGTGGAGTTGTTCTGCCTGATGGCGGATCATTTCAAAACCGCGGTAAAGTTCCCTCAGGATGCCTTGGAGGGGATTTCCGATGAACAGTACGTGCGGGATGTGACCGACGTGCTCTTCAGAAGATGATGGGCATGGCCGGTCTTTTGCACCACGGCACCTGCGCCTCTGTATCCCCTGTGGTGAATTAGGCCAGGTTCACGAATGCGCCGATTCAGGATCTTGTGCAGGGGACCGCGTGAACACCCGTTCGGCGGCCAAGGAGATGAAGAAACCGGTACCCGCGGCCAGGATGATGCAGGCGCCGGCGGTTAGGTTCAGGTAAAAAGCGGCTATCAGGCCGATTAAAGTGAATGCGGCGCTCAACACGCAGGACCACCCCATCATCTGCAGCAGGGAACGGGTGAATTTTTCGGCGATGAAAGGCGGAATGGTCAGCAGCGCGATCACCAGTATCAGGCCCACCACACGGATGGTCAGCACGACCGCCAGCGCGAGCAGGCATACCAGCAGATAATAGAGGCGTTTTACGGGCACGCGGCGGATGCGCGCAAACTCTTCATCATAGGAGAGAGCCAAAAAATCCGAATAGTACAACAAGACGACGGCCGTCATAACCAGGGCCGCGGCCGCCATCACCCACAGGTCCGATTGGGGCACGGCCAGGATGCTGCCGAAAAGATAGCTCATCAGATCCGCCGGATAACCGGGGCTCAGATCGATGAAAACGATGCCCATGGCCATGCCCACGGCCCAAACGGCGCCGATGACCGCATCGGCGCGATGCTTGATGTTCATGCTGGCGGCGGCCATCACGATTGCGGCCAACAGTGAGAAGCCAAAGGTCCCCAGCAGGTAGGGCCAGCGCAGCAGAAAAGCCAACCCGATGCCGCCGTAGGCCGCGTGGGCAATCCCACCGGATAAAAAAACCATGCGGTTGGCCACGGCCAGCGTGCCCATTACCCCGCAAATGAAGCTTACCAGCAAACCCGCCAGCAAGGCATTGCGCATGAACTCAAATTGAAAGATATCGATCATGTACGGACCTTATAAGGGAGTCATTGGAGGAGCCTGTCCATGTATAAATGGCGGATTGATCCACACCTGCCCCTACTCTTCCTTGTGCTTGCGCAGCACCCGGTGCGGGACGCCGTGGGCGACCAGTTCCACCGGACAGGCTTCGCCGGGCGTATGGGGATACATGATTTCCATCATGGCGTGGGTCAGCTCCGGCTGATCGTGATAATACAGCTGACGATTCACGCAGGCCACGGATTTTACATGGGTCGACAAGGCCAGCAAATCGTGGCTGACCATCACGATGGTCATTTCCGCATTGAGCTGTTCCAGCAGGCAGTACAGCTCGATTTGTCCTTGGGCATCGATTCCGGCCGTGGGTTCGTCCAGAAAAAGGATCTGCGGCTCCGAGGCCAGCGCCCGGGCGATAAAGACCCGCTGGCGTTGCCCGCCGGAGATATCCCCGAAGCGTCGCGCGGCCAAATCGGCCACTCCGGTTTGGGAAAGGACCTTCAGGGCCAGACTCCGCTGCGCGCGCGAGGCACGGGGCCATTTGGCGCCGGGCATCAAGCCGCCCATGAGGACCACATCCAACACCGTAATGGGAAAAGTCAGGTCGATCGTGGAACTCTGGGGCACATAGCCTATTCTATGGCTGACCTCGCGTGGCGGCCGTCCGCAGACGCGCACCGTGCCTTGGGAGGGTTCCAGCAGCCCCAGCAATACCTTCAGCAAGGTGGTCTTGCCGCCTCCGTTGGGCCCGATCACGGCGACAAAATCGCCTCGTGCGATCTGCAGATTGATTTCTTCCAGCACAGTATCGCCATTATAGGCAAACCATACCCTGCGCGATTCGATGATCGGGTCGGTCATGGGTTTTTCCCCGGCATATTGGTTTTAATCTCTTCGGCCAGTCGCAAGAGGTGGTCCATCAGATCGGGGGCGTACGGATCGGCCGAAACAACCTTGCCGCCAATGGCGCCGGTGATCGTTTGAGCGCTGCGGCTGGAAAATTGCGGCTGCACAAAGATCACCCGGATGTCCCACTCCTTGGCCTGCCGGATCAGCTTTTGCAGCTGGGCCGGTTTGGGTTCCTTGCCGGCGATCTCGACCGGCACCTGGATCAGCCCGTAAGTATTTGCAAAATAACCCCAGGAAGGGTGGAAGACCATAAAGCGACCGCCCCTGTGGTTCGCCAGCAGGCGCCGTATGCGTTGGTCCAGGTCATCCAGTTCCTGCAGCAGGGTTGCACAATGCCGGTCAAATTGAGCCGCGTGCGCGGGATCGGCCCTGACCAGGGCGTCCCGGATGGTGGCGGCCATGATTTTGATCAGCGGCGGCGACAGCCAGATATGCGGATCAGAATGGCTTTGCGCATGATCGCCGCCCGCATGGTCGTGGTTCTGCAAGGGCTGTTTTTCTATTCCCCGGTCGGTGGCCACCACGTGCAATTGGCGATTGAGGGCGGAAAACTTGGGAAGCCACACGTTTTCAAACTCGATTCCGATGCTGAAGTAGAGGCTCGCCTTGGACAAGGCGGCCATCTGGGCGGGCCTGGGTTCATAGACGTGCGGGTTGGCGCCCGGCGGAACCATCACCTGAACATCCACACGGTCTTTGCCAATTTGTTGCACGATTTGTTTCTGGGGCAGGATGCTGACGAACACCGGCAGAGGGGCGGCGGAGCTCCCCCAAGCCCCCTGCAGCGCAAGCGCCAGCATGAGTATCGAATATGGGATGATCAAACATTTGTGTTTGGACATCATAATGGTTCCTGAAATCTTGTGCCGGCAGAGATCGGGCCTGTGGTGTGGAAACAGGCGGTCGGAAATCCAAAAATGCAACTCATTTGCACACGCGCGGTTCAAAATCAAGCACGGACTCGGTAGTCAGCAATTCAAGCGGACAGCATGCGTGCAGCAAGAAGATGAACATCTGTTCAAAAGAGATTCCACCCACCCTTGGGGACCTTCGGCGTCTATGCCCACAAGCTTGGCCGAATCTTTTCTTGGTCATCGCGAACTGCCGTCGATCCGGCCGGCCCTTCAACATAGGTCTCATCGACGCATCAGCATGGGACCCAGGCGGCGTCCCCCGAACAGGTGCATGTGCAGGTGAAACACCACCTGGTTGGCATCTCGGTTGCAGTTGACCAGCAGCCGATAACCGCTTTCCGCAATACCTTCCTGCTCGGCGACGCGTTTGGCCACTGTGAACATATGTCCGATGCACTGCTCATCTTCGGGCGTCACGTCATTGACCGTTGGGATCTCCTTGTTGGGAACGATGAGAACATGGACCGGGGCCTGCGGATCGATATCGCGGAAGGCGGTTACCTGATCGTCCTGATAGACGATGGCGGCGCTGATCTCGCCTTTAATGATTTTAGAAAAGAGTGTCGGCATGATGTCGCTCCTATCGGTTATTTTCTTCCTCCTGGGAAAGACCAGCGGAGGGTCGCACCATTCGTTCGCGGTTCCAGTCATGGCGGGAATTCGGTATGAACGTGCGCTGCTGGCAGGCCGGTTGCCTGCACACCCTGCATTCGGAGGGATGGCACGGGTCCATGTGCACCAGGACGCCGGCGTTGCCCCTGAACTCCTCGATCAACATTTTTTCGAGGATCTTGGCTTCCCGGTGGGCCTGGTTCAGCAGAATGCCTTCGGGCAGCACCAAATGAAGATCGATGTGGATGGTCGTGCCTGCGCGCCAGGCGCGCAGCTGGTGGATGTCGATCCATTCGGGACGCCGGTTGCGGACCAGCAGAAGTGATATGCGTTCAAGCAGATCGGGGTCCGAGGCATCCATCAGGCGCTTGAAGGATTGTATGACCAACTGGCCGCCGGTAATGAGAATGGTGATCCCCACAAGACAGGCGACGACGCCGTCGATGCGCAACCAGCCGGTCCAGTATACCAGCAGCAGGCCGATGATCACGGCCGTCGAGGAGGTGACATCGGTCAGGATGTGCTTGCCGTCCGCAGTCAGGGCCAGGGAATCGGTACGTCGCCCGACGCGAACCAAATAGATTCCCAGCAGCAGGTTGATCACTGTGGCGGCACCCAGGATCAGCAGGCCCTGTTCCAGGTGGGGCAGCGGCCGGGGGGTCAGCAGGTACTGTATGCCATGATAGAAAATGGCGAAGGCCGCACCGCTGATCAGGGCGCCTTCGAATCCGGCCGAAAAGTACTCGATCTTTCCATGTCCATAGGGGTGGCTCAGGTCCGGTGGTTTGGCCGCCATCCAGATGCTCATGACGGCGAACACACTGGCCGCGACATTGACAACCGATTCAAGGGCATCGGACAGTACGGCCGTTGAGTTGGTCAGCCGATAGGTCAGAAACTTGAGGGCGAGAAGGAGAATGCTGACCGCCACCGACAAACCGATGGCCTGCATGCGCATGCGCTGGGTCGCGGCAGCGCCTTGAGGGCGTGAGGCTGTTTTGGATGTCGTGGCGTTATGCGTCATCGGTTATCCGGCTGGTGGAACAGGACGCTTTGTTCTTAATTAACTTGCTGAACTTATTGAAACACAATGTTAAATAGAAATGGTGGATGTCAATTACAATTTTTCGAAGACCAGCCCGGGCCGGATCCCGGCGCCGGCCAGCACTGACGGCGTCGTGACGCCCGTGAGCAGGAGCGCCGTGCGAAAAGCCATCTTCCGGCCGCCGGCGATGTCGGAATTCAAATTGTCGCCGACCATTAAAATGGTGTCGGCCGGGATGGCGGACCCGCGCTGCTGTTCCAAATGACGATGGGCCATCTTAAATATGGGCGGATACGGTTTGCCCAAATAAATGGGCTCGATCTTCAGGCCGTATGCTTCCAGCACGCGCTGTATAAATCGTGCGACAGCGCCGGCGGCGATATGTATTTTAAATGTGTGGCCGGGATAGAATTCATCCGGATTGGGCACAATCAATGCCGCCTGGGGCCAATCGATGAAGAAGTTCACCACCGCATTGATCACCGGTTCCCAGGCATAATGATCTTCTCCGACGATCACGCCGGCACATTGTTTTAATCGGGCCAGTTCCCGCACCGGGGCGAGGCCGGCGGCCCGGGCATAACAGGGATCACCGGTATCGCCCATGACAAAAAAGGCCTGTCCGGTAAACCCGTTTGCCTGCACCAGGGGGACAATGGCGTGGCCGCATGAAACGATTTGGCCCGGGGATACGGGCAGTCCTGAGTGCTGCAGGGTTTCTGCTTTTTCCTCAGTGGAATGATTGCCGTCATTGGTCAGCAACACGTAAGGCATGCCGTGCCGGCGCAGCCATTGCAGAAGGGTCCGGCTGCCTGGCAATCGCCGGCCGCTGTTCAGCAGAACGCCGTCGATATCAAGGATGATGCCGCCCAGTTCTGAAGAATGGCGTTCCAACCAGTCTTTTAAGGAATTTCGCATGTGGATATCTGTCCCTGCTGGGGCCGTGCTTCGTTTGGAGCCCTGCAGGTCGGCAAATTGATCGGATCTTTTCAAATGATCGTCTCTCCGTTCATGCGCGCCAGGATCTTGTACAGCGCCTGGGTGCCCAATTCCTGATCGCCTTGGGCCATTGCGGCCACATAGAACTGATGCACAAGGGCCAGCCCGGGCAGGCTCAGATGCATGCGTCGGGCCTCATCCAGGGCGATGCCCATGTCCTTGACAAAATGCCGGATATAGAAGCCGGGGTTGAAATCGTTGCGCGCAATGCGCCGGCCCAGGTTGTTGATGGCCCACGAACTGGCCGCGCCCTGGCCGATCACGTCGATGATCGCATCCGGATCCAATCCCGTCCGCCGGGCATAGAGCAGGGATTCCACGACTCCAATCATGGTGCCCGCAATCAACACCTGGTTGCACATCTTGGTATGCTGGCCGGCCCCGGCGTCTCCCATATAGGCGATATTTTTGCCCAGCAGCTGAAAAAGGGGCAGCACACGATCGAAGATCTTTTTGTCGCCGCCCACCATGATCGCCAGAGTGGCATTGCGAGCGCCGATATCACCGCCCGAAACGGGTGCATCCAGCGCTGCTGCGCCCAGGGCCTGCGCCTTGCGGTAAATGACGGCAGCCAGGTCGGGGCGCGAGGTGGTCATATCCACGACGATTTTGCCTTGCACGTCGCCGGTCAGTATGCCCTGCGGTCCGAAGAGGACCTCCTCGACATCCTGGGGATATCCCACCATGCAGAAGAGTATGTCACTGTGTTGTGCCGTTGCCCGGGGGGTGTCGCACCACTGGGCGCCTTTTTCAATCAGGGCGTCGGCCTTGCGCGGGGTGCGGTTGAACACATACACACGATGACCGGCGTCGATCATGTGGCCGCACATGGCCTGGCCCATCACACCCGTGCCGATCCATCCGATGGAAACAGGATTCATGGTTTTGCCTCCTTTCGAATGCTGTGAGAGATGATCGCGACAGCGTTTACAGACTATCCAAAAATAGGAAAGGAGAGCTAAAGCGCAAACAGCAGGAATGTGCAATACGGAAACGCGAAATGGGAACGAAGAATTTGTTCTCCGTTGTTCAGCCTTCAGCCTTCAAAGGCACGCGGATTTGATTTTAAAGCCGCCTCGAATTAGATTCCGGGATGGAAAATATCCACGTAGAATGCTACAGCGGCTACCGTGGCGAGGAGACCCCGCGGCGCTTCTGGCTGGGCGATCGGTGCATCGGCGTGCGTCATGTGACCGATCGCTGGTTGTCGCCCGATCATCGCTATTTCAAAGTGCTGGGGGACGACGGCGGGATCTATATCCTGCGCCATGATGCGAATGCAAATCAGTGGGAGGTGACCTTTTTTTATCAAACACCGGATTCCGTCTGATGCGTCTGGGCTTTGTCCATCTGGGGATCGGCTTCAGCAGGGCTTTCCGGCAAAGCGTCGATGGTTTCCTCCTCGAATCCCTCTTCCGTGCCCGGGTCGGCATTCGCAGAAGAAGCTTTTTCGACGATGGGGATCATCAGCTTCCGACCGATCGCCAGATCGGCCAGATCCACTCCGGGATTGGAATGCATGAGCAGCCACAAAGGAATCTGGAATCTCTCCAGGCACAAGTTCCAGTAATTGTCACCCCTGCGCACCTGATAAGGATGCAGATCGCCGATGCGATAGACGGCGAAGAAATCCTCCTGCAACCTTTTGTGATACTCATAGCGGGTCTGCGCGAAAGTCTCCGCGCCGACTCGGTGCAAGGGAATTTTGATTTTCTGATGCAGGCGCAACAGGCTATCGAAACGCAATCCATTGAGATTGCGGATGTGCTGGGTGCGCACACCGGACCACTCCGCATAATGGCCCAGTGTTTCTTCCGGCTCCACCTGAATGATGCCGACCGTGCGTCCCTTGTCTTCGACCAGGCGCTCGAAACCAATATCGGCCGTAACGATCTGTTCATTGCGCGCATGCAGTTGCGCTGCCGCCTGTTGAGCTTCCGTTTCGGCCTCGGTTTGCGCGGCAGGCAGGGGAATGATCGAAGCCAGCAGGGTTTGCGGGAATGGTTCGGCCTCGGCCGGTTCAGAGGCTCGCGCGGGAGCCGGTTCAACGGGGACTCCGGCATTGACCGGCTGAGGGGGTTGTGCTTGGGCCAGTGTGACCGAGCCGCCTTTTTCTGCCGAGAGAGCCAAAGTGGCCGGGATCTCCTCGCCGGGCCTGGGAATGCGCAAGGTTTGACGGGGATATACCGTTGCCCGGCGGTCCAGATTGTTGGCCGCGACCAGATCATCCACTTTTACGGCGTGCCTGCGCGCAATCTTGCCGGCCGTATCTCCATGTTGGACGGTATAGAACCGGCTGGGCTTCTGCATGTTGCGGTAAAGTGCATCCGGGATGGCGGCGGTTTCGATCGATTGGCCTGTTTCAGGGCCGACCGGGAGTCGCAATGCATACCCCTTGGGGATATATTTCTGACCACTGAAAACCGGCTGCCGGAGGGCAAGATTCAGCTGCTTGAGTGTCTGCGGATCGACCTTGAAATGCTCCGTCAGGTCGTGGAAGGAAGCATAACCCTCCAAGACAACGGTCCTGGTCGGAACCGCGCGATCCAATTCCAAGTTGCCGAAAAAGGCCGGGTAGTTGACGGCAACCTGCCGGGCCGCCAGAAATTCCGCATAGAAATTGCGCGAGGCAAATTTAAATGAGGGGCTGTTGTAGTGCTGGTAAATACTTGCAAAATCACCATGCAGGTTCTTGGCGCGCTGCATGCCGGCATCTCCGTGGTTGTATGCGGTGATGGCAATCGGCCAGTCGCCCAATTTGGCATGATTTTCTTTGAGCAGTTGGGCGGCGGCATGCGTCGATAGAATCGGGTCGCGCCGTTCGTCCAATGCATATCCAACCTCCATGAAACGCATGCCGGTGCTCCGGATGAACTGCCACATTCCGGCCGCCCCGAACTTGCTGTACGCATTCGGATTAAACGAAGATTCCACATGCGGAAGATAAGCAAGATCTTCGGGTAAACCGTAAGACCGGAAAATAGCCCGAATCTCATCGATGTAAGCGCCTGAGCGGATCAGGCCTGCTTGAAAACGGTCCTTCTGGCCGATTTGGCAGCGGATGCGGGCTGCGGCCTGGGTGAACTGCCCGGCATCCCGAGTCTCTTTGAACAGGGCGGCCACGCGGCGCGCCGTAATGTCGGCCGGATTTGGATCCCGGGCCAGATGATTGAGGGCCGCTGCATATTCTTCGAGGGCCTGTTTGATCAGTTTGCGGTTGATTTCTCCGGCATTCGGCACATCGTAGGGAATCAGGTCGATGACGGCATAGATGCGTTCCAGATCGGCGTTATCATGCACGATCCCCTGGCCGGTCGTATATTGGGCATACACTTTGGTCCAGAAGGCCACATTGGGCGCAATGACTTCCGGCAGGGGGAAATGATCGTCTGCCGCCTGCGGTTGCGACACTGCGGTCAGGATCACGAATGCCAACAGGACTGCTGCTTTCGCCGTTTTTGCCCAATTCATCAAACGTTCCTTTGGAGACGGGTTCAGAGAGGGAAACAACCACCCACGCTCAAGCAAATTATGTACCAGAACTTGTGTATGGCGGATGCCGAATAAGCCACGCCGCTCAAGGGTTTTATTTGGTTCGACCCCATGGTATTGCGAGCCGGAGGTGCCAAACTTTTGTAAACAGAACGGAACAAAAATGTCTCTTTTGGCGAATCGGACTCAAAAATCAGGCCACCAGTTCTTTTCCTGCCGGCATGATTTACCGCATATCATTGGATGGGTGCGATCCCCAGGCCTGGACGAAGCTTGGTTGAACCCCTGGAGACAGACAAACCCGCTTGCAATTCAAGGTTTTCGGTTCTAAATTATTGCCAGCACAGCCTGCCGCGCCGGGTCGGGGAGCGCCTGGCGGCGGGATTGCGGATATCATCTACAGGATCTTACCATGAGCATGATCATCGAAATTCAGCATATCCCCGTTGAGGGGAAGAGACTGGAGTACAGTAGAAAGGCCGAATCTTTCCCGGTGCTCAAAACGCTGTCGGAAAAGGGCGAGTGCCGATTCATTGAACCTCTCGCCATAGAATTGACGGTCGTGCCCGAACGCAATTTGATTCGGGTCGACGGAGTCATCGCCACCACCATCGAACAAGCCTGCAGCCGATGCCTGGCCGATTTTAAAAGTGAACTGCAGCGGCGCTTCACCTTGCGTTTTGCCCGCGAAATCACCGCTGAGTTCCCCGCAGAGGGGCAAGCCGAAAAAGAAATTGAACTGAACGCGGACCATGTCGGTTTGAGTTTCTTCAGCGGGGAAGCGATCGATTTTACCGACTCCGTGCAGGAACAAGTGGTTCTTACTTTACCTTACAAGCCCCTGTGCAGCGAGGCATGCAAAGGATTGTGCCCGCGTTGCGGTACCGATCTGAATGCGGGTCGCTGCAGCTGTGCGCAAGATCGAAGCCAGAATCCCTTTGCGGTGCTGAAAAATCTTTCCTGGCCGTCGCAAGGGCAGGAGAGATGAACATGAAGACCCCACGGCTCTTTTGGATTCTGGTGATCGCGCTGCTCGCAGGCTGCCGGTCGGAATCTATGGGGATCAACGTTGACTTTGGTCGTCCTTCAGGTCTGGCAGAGGGCGACCGGGTGCTGTTCGAAAAAAATGAAGCCGGCCATGTTCGGGCGATCCAACCCGAATCGGATGGCCGCTCCGTGATCGGGCTAAGTGTGGACAGGAGCTTTTCCCATGCGTTGACCCAGGACTCCAGCTTTTACGTCATTAAAGATCCGGTCCGTACGGGAAGTAAAGCCGTGGACATCCGTCTTAACCGCACGGGTGGCCCATCACTGTCCGAAGGCGCAACCGTCGACGGCGTTTCACCTGAAGAGGAGAAGGGCTCCGCATGGGGAAGGGAAGTGGAAAAAGGTTTTCAGTTTTTGGAGCGCCGGCTTCAAAAATACGGGCACGACCTGAGGGAGTTGCCCGAAAGCGCGGAGTACCGCCGTTTGAAAAAAACATTGCGCGAGTGGGCCGCTGAAATGGAACGGGCGGGTGAAAAAACCCGTGTAAAAATTGAAAAGCACTGGCTGCCCAGAATCCGCCAAGAGCTGGAAGCAATTGAAGAATGGATTCGCGAACCCAGGCGTAAAGAAGACAGGCACTCCCCGGAAAGAGAAGGCGGTACGGTCCTCAATGTTTGAGCTGTTGGAAATGTTTCGCCCTACGCGCGGGCCCGTTTGCCCGTGGCAAGTTTACTATCGCCACTGTCTGAGGGGCGGACCGCAGTGACGGGGAAAGCGAACCGGTCATGTCGATCAAATTGTTGGCTCATGATCTTTACCGCTCACAAAAGGAGGTCGAGCAGTTGGAACGCCACCTGGCGGACCTTCCCTCCGACCAACGCGCCCGCATGGAAGCAAAACTCCGCCGCGCCAGAGCGGAGAGGGATTACCTGCGCCGTGCCCTGGACGGCCGCATCGGGCGATGATGATTCGCATTGATTTTTGGAGGTCTTTATTTCTTGAAAAAGATGTAAAACGCCAGGCCGATCAGGACCAACGCAAAAATCCGTTTGAAACCGGCGGTTGATACATGCTCGACCATCCGGGCGCCGACCTGGGCGCCGATCACGCCGCCGATTCCCAGCAGAATGCCGGCCCGGTAATCCACGTTGGCCAATTTGTTATGCGCGACGAGGGCCGAGATGGAGATGATCAGGATGGCCATAAATGAGGTACCCACTGCTTTCTGGGCCGGATAACCCATGAATAAAAGCAGCGGGATCATCAGAAAACCGCCTCCCAAACCGGTAAAAGAGGCGCCAACCCCCACCAGGATGCCGAACACCACCATCAAGATCAAATTAAGATGTGCGCTCATACGTTTGCTTCCTTTGGATGGATTGTAAGCCTGTCTTTTCGCAAGGCTTTCGTTCGTGCGCGGGCGCGAGCTCATGCCGGCTCGGTTTCAAATTCCTCCAAAAACGCATTGGCTTCCCGGACCGATTGATGAATGTCGGTGATCAAGCGCTGGACATCCGCCTCGATATCGCTCACCTCGCTCTTCAAGGAACCAATGGCCTGGGCATTCAGGTTGTGTTTCACATAAAGGACGTAGTCCTGGAGATTGTTCAGCACCGGAGTCATGCGCGTTCGGGCGGCCAGCATGGCCTTTTCCAATCGGGCATAGCGCACCTGGGTGGCTTGGAGTTGTCGATTGCTTTTGGACCTGAACTCGGAATTGCCGATCTGGTCGATCTCCCTTTTCCACTCTTTAAAAAGATCCTCCGCGATGCGCTGCACATTTCCGATGCGCATTTCCACCTGGTCGGCGCGCTGCACGCAATTTTGGTAATCAACCGAAAGCCGGTTGTACATTTTCTCCAGATCGCCGCCCTCATAGCCGTACATTTCCTTCAATCGGGTCAGCGCATCCTTGAACTCTTCGGAAGCCTTTTGCTGGTCGTCGCGGGCTTTTTCGATCTGGCCGCGCAACAGGTGCCGCTTTTCCTTTCCAAGCGTTTCCCATACCTTGTAGTAGGTCCTTTGACAACCTGCCGACAGAAACAGAATCGCAATGAGCGCAATCCATCCAAATGGCTTTTTTACATGCATGTCCTCTCTCCCGTATGGGTGGTCCAGAGAATATATTCAATGAAGGCTAAAATACAACTCCGGTTTCCTCTATGCAGATGGCATTCGGGGCATCCATGATTTCCGTAATTTCTTATTGGCGCGCAACCTATCCATGTTTATGTTTATCGCAGTCCTTTGATCCTTGAGAAGGTCATCATGTTTTGCAGGAGCCCATGTCATGACATCATCCCCGCAGAAAGTGCATGAATTCCATTCAGCAACAAGTCTTAAACCGCTGCTCGGTTTTTGGCGTAAGCGCGTGGCGCCGGCATGTAACTATATGGCGGAAATGCTCAAAACCTTTGAAGCGCAAATGGCGCAAATTCCGGCGCTCAGCGGTGATATTGAAGACAGTCGCGTGTTGGAGCAACACAGTCAACTGGTGAATCCGCTGATGGCGGTTGTGTTCCCATCTTCCACCTGGGAGTCGGAAATCGCCGGCGCCGTTACCCCGCTCGAAAACCGTCCATTTTTCTATACCCCGAATTTCAAACGGATTCTTATGAATGAAGAGGGTCTCCTGAGGGGTACTTTCAAACAACCCGAGCAGGATGTCGATCGATTCCGCCGGTTGCGCGCCTTCTGGTTCATTCTGGACAAGATTTACGGCATTGGCCAAGGCCGCAGCACACCCGTCATCAAGACGGTTAGCGACCCATCGACGGGAGTGGATCGCTTTTACCGCATTCTGCCAGACTGGCAGTTTCTGGAAGTTGAAACTCAAGGGGAGCCCCAGCCCTTGAGCCCGGAGGATCGCCTCCGAATTCTGGACAACATCGACAATCCGGATATGCTCGCCCGGCTCATAGCCCCCCAGCAATTCACATTCAGAGGGTTTATCGTGATTCGGGCCGTCGATGTCACGGAATCGGAAGTGTTTCTGGATCTCGAGAAGGATTTGATCGACCAGGCATCGATTTTTTGCTCCGCCGGAATGAAACGCCTGCAGGGGCGTTTGCAGACGCTGCTGGGCCGGCCGGAGCTTCGCGCGGGCATGGGGGCGCTGCAGGGGGACCAGGTCTGGGTCATCAGCGATGAGGAACATTCCGAAGTCAATTGCATTTTCAAGAATTCGAAGCACATCCCCTTGTCGGAACTGAAGGGCTCCATTTGGCTGAGGGCGGTGGCCAAAGGCCAGATGATCGTCATCCCTGATCTGAGTCAGGAAAATGAGCTGTGCCGCTCGGAAAGGGAGGTTTTGAATGCCGGGATGCGCTCCTTCTTGATTGCGCCATTGTTTTATCAGGGAAATATCATCGGCACGTTTTACATCATGTCTCCCAAACCCAACGATTTTACGGCCATGGACACGATGCTGATCCAGCCCATTGTGCCCCTTTTTTCAGTCGCTCTCAAGCGGGGAATGGATGACATCCACAACGAAGTGCAGGCGATCATCAAGGAAAAGTGCACTGCCCTGCATTCATCCGTGGAATGGCGATTCACCCGTGCGGCCTTCAGCCATTTGGAACGGCTGCATCAGGGAAAGCCCTCCGAACTGGAGCCGATTGTGTTTAAAAATGTCATCCCCTTGTTCGGACAGGCGGATATCCGCGGTTCCTCCGAAGCGCGCAGCAAAAGCATACAGGCCGACTTGACCGAGCAACTGAAATTGGCCGAGGATGTGATGCGTTGGGTGGGACAAGTTAAATCATGGCCCTTGATCCAACAATACCAGCACCGCATTCAGAACCGGATCGACGGATTGGCCAAAGGAATGCAGAGCGGCGCAGAAGCGGAAATCGGCAATTTTTTGCGCCAGGAGGTTGAACCGACCTTTGAAGAGCTGATGCGCCTTGGACCGCGGGTGGTTCAGGCCATTGAAAAATACCATCGCGCCACCGACCCTGTCAGGGGTATCGTCTACAAGCAGCGCAAAGCCTACGAAAGCAGCGTGGCATTGCTCAACGATCGCTTGTCCGCGTATCTGGACCATGAGGAGGCGGAAGCACAGAGGGAATTTCCACATTATTTCGAGAAGCACAAAACCGATGGCGTGGACTATGTCATCTACTTGGGCGCATCCATGCGCGAAGATGGTCACTTCAATTCTTTCCATCTCCAGAATCTGGTGCTGTGGCAATTGCTGCTGGCCTGCGGGATGGCGTGGCATACGGAGAACGTCAAAGCGCAAATGTCCGTTCCCCTGGAAACCTGCCATCTGATCTTGTACAACATCGCTCCCATCTCCATACGGTTCCGCTACGATGAAAAGCGCTTTGATGTGGACGGCGCTTATGATGTGCGCCAGGAAATCATTAAATCCCGCCTGGATAAAGCAATGGTTAAAGGCGGCAAGGAACGGTTGACGCAGCCCGGTCGGATTTCCATCGTCTATTCCCAGTCCCAGGAAGCCGAAGTCATGCATCGGCATATCAAATACTTGCAGGCCAAAAACTATTTGCTGCGCGACATTGAATCGGTCGAGCTCGAAGATCTGCCCAGCGTGCGCGGGTTGAAAGCCCTGCGGATCGGTGTCAATCTGGAAGCGCAAGCCCTGGCGCAGCGGGTGGAGAGGGTCGCGTTGGGCTGAAGCGTCGGCGGGCAGATCACCTCTCGGCAATTCGAGAAATTGCTGTTGACAAATTCTTGTATTCGATCCTAAAGGAACTGCAATCCCAGGCTGGAGCCTGAAAACTTCCCTAAGCCATTTGCGTCTAAAACAAAAGCCACGAAGGTTTGCACCACAGCCGGCAAACGTTCGCGGCTTTTTTTAGGGCCAATGGAAGTTTTAAGGCCCAAATGGGAGGAGGAGAAATGGGAAATATAGTCAAAGCGGCCCTCTGGGCGGTGGGCTGGATGATAATGGCAACCGCGCAGGCCTTTGCTCATTTCGGCATGCTGATTGCTTCGGACAATATGGTCATGCCAGATGAGCCGCCAACAATTCATTTAAGCCTGTCTTTTTCGCATCCCATGGAAATGGTCGGTATGGAAATGGCACGGCCCAACGTTTTTCAAGTGGCCGCCATCGGGCGGCATGAAGACTTGAAAAACAGCTTGGCGCCTGTCAAAAAAATGGGGCATACGGCGTGGCAGACCCGCTTTGCCGTCCAACGCCCGGGCGTCTATCACTTCCATTTCGAGCCGCAACCCTATTGGGAACCGGCTGAGGACTGCTTTATCATTCACTTCACCAAAACAGTAATAGCCGCCTTCGGGAGCGAAGAGGGCTGGGACGCGGAACTGGGCTTGAAGACCGAAATCGTGCCGTTGAGCCGGCCATTCGGGGTGTACGCCGGCAACCTGTTTCAGGGCATCGTGAAACTGGACGGAAAGGCCGTCCCCAATGCCCGGGTGGAGATCGAACATTACAATGCCGCCAGAATTGAAGCGCCCACTGCATACATGGTCACGCAGGTCACGAAAGCAGACGGAAATGGCGTTTTCAGTTATGCCGTACCTGAAAGCGGGTGGTGGGGGTTTGCGGCCTTGAACACCGCCGCTTACAAGCTAAAGAAGGACGGCCGGGACAAAGATGTTGAACTGGGTGCTGTGTTGTGGGTGCATTTTGAAAAATGGCCGAAGAAATAGCACTGGTATCCGTATTGCGCTTCACCGGCCCGACGGAGCCTGCGCCGGGATCTTAAGGTTTTAAAGCGCCTGAATCGATTTTTTTTGTTTACTTTCCACGTTTACGTTGATGGGTCAGGGAGGCTTTCGACCGAAATGAAAAGGACGGCGGTATCGCTTGCTGCGGCAATGGGATGGGTGCTTCTGTTTTGCACTTCCGCGCCGGCTTTGGAAATCACCCCCAAGCTGCGCCTCGATGGAAATCTGGCCGGTGTCTATCAGTACCAAAGCATCGGCGATGCGCCGGGCTTCGAGGACGGCGGACGCGGCGCAGTGGTATTCCAGCCGGCGCTTTCGGTTCAATTGAGCGGAAAAGATCTGCTCTACGCCAAGTTCGGCTTTGCCGCAGGTAACGCCCTGAACGCCATCACGCCATTTGGGCCGGCATCCTGGGCCGCCGATCTGGAGGCCGACGTAAAGGGCATCAACGGCCGCGACCGCGATTACCTGCTGACCGCTTGGTACCAGCATGCTTTCGATATGGCCGCAAACGGTTCTCTTTCGATCAGCGGCGGTATCATCGATGCCACGGAATATCTGGACCAAAACGCATATGCCAATGATGAATTTACCCAATTCATGAATTCGGCGCTGGTCAACGCCCCAAATGCCTTCTTGCCCTCCTATGACAAAGGCGCGGCCGCGCTTTGGGTAAACGGCAACTGGTCCGCCGCCGCCGTCTACATGAGCGTTGGGGAAAACGATGCTGCAGGCAGCTTCAATTTTTACGGCATTCAGGTCGCTTACAAACTTCTTCTTGAAATGGGCGAAGGCAACTACCGCTTCCATGTGAACGGCACCAGTGAAGATTTCAACAACCCTGAGGGCCATCCGGATCATTCCAAATTCGGGCTTTTACTTTCCTGCGATCAGCAGTTCGGCCGCAGCTTGGGCGCATGGGTGCGCATCGGGTGGCAGGATGACGATGCCTTGATCGAATACGAGCGCCTGCTTTCCGGCGGTATTGATATCGGGGGTGACCGCTGGGCGCGCGACCAGGACAATATCGGCGTTGGATTGGCCTTGCTGGATCACGGCAACAGCGACCTCTCCAGCAGCAAAGTCATCGAAATCTACTATCGCTGGGTCGTCAACGAAACGGCTGCGCTGACGCTGGACTTCCAATATCTAATCGATGCCTATGCCGGGGGGGAGGACCCCAAAGGGTTGGTCAGCGGGCTGCGTTTGGCAGTCTCTTTTTGACATAAATGGCAGCACCCGAGTTCACGCTTCTTGACAAGCGAACTCCGCAGGGGTGCACTGCAGGCATGAGTTTTTAGTGTTTTGGGGTGCATGGAATGCACCCCTGGCCGGGCTTTAAAACATAGTACATGCGGTCACCCTGACTCACTTGGTATTCCGCAACAACCGGATCGATCATTCATTCAGGCTCATAGGGAGCCTCCAGAACGGGCATTTATTCGCTGCCATACGGAAGCTGTCTTGAGGACCCCTACCTGCTACAGATCTCTATCTCTCCGACTTGAGAAGACTCCCTTGCGGCGACGCCTGCTTCAGGTAACGATAAAAATCACTGTCCGTGGTCAGAACCATGACCGAATTTTTATTCGGACGCTCCTCGTAAACTTCCAAGGTGCGCAGAAAAGCATAGAACTCGGGATCGCGACCGTAAGCCTTTCCGTAGATCTGAGTGGCTTCGGCATCGGCTTTGCCTTGGACTTCCTGAACTTGGCGATAAGCGGTCGAACGGATCTGGCGCAGGTCTTTTTCCATTTGACCGAGAATTTCGGCGCTGCGTCCTTCTCCTTCCGAACGGAACTGCGCGGCGATGCGTTTGCGTTCGGAAATCATGCGGTCGTATACTTTTTTACGGACGCTTTCCACGTAGTCCAGCCGCTTGATGCGCACATCCACCAGCTCGATGCCGTACTGGGGGATGATTCTGCGTGATTCGGCCAAAATGGTGCGCGTGATCTCTTCACGTCCGCGGGTGATCTCCTTTTTTAACTCTTTTTCCTGTTCTTCCGGAACATCTTTCAGTGCTTCCTGCTCGGGCACTTCCCAGGAGGAGCTGCGCACCAGCTCGACCAGTTCGCTGCTCGATACCTGATCGCGGACCACCGAATCCAAAATATCGTTCAGACGCGAAGTGGCACCTTCTTCGGTGCCTACGTTTTCCATGAATTTGATGGCATCGGCGATGCGCCAGCGCGCTGTGGTGTCCACCCATATGAATTCGCGCCCTTTGGTGGGGATCTGATTGGGATCGCCATCCCAAACCAGCAGGCGTTTTTCAAATCGGCGCACCTCCTGTATAAACGGCAGCTTAACATGCAGCCCCGCCTCTGTCACCGGTTGGCCGACCGGTTTGCCAAACTGTACGATCACCGCCTGAAGGCCTTCCTGCAAAGTATAAACGGCGCTGTAAAGGGTCAGAAAGATTAATGCGATCGCGCCCAGGGCCACGATTTTCAGCGTGTTGCTCATGGTTGTTTTCCTCCCATCGGTTGAGCGGCACCGGGATCCAGCGGCAGAAACGGCAATAGGGCCTTCTGGTCCTTGTCCACAATGTAAATTCCTTTCAACTCGGAAAGGAAACCACTCATGGCCTCAAGGTACATACGCCTTCTGGTCACTTCAGGCGCGCCTCGGTATTCATCCAGGATCGCTGCGAAGCGCGTCGCTTCGCCCTCAGCGCGATTGACCCTTTCAAGAGCGTATCCTTCGGCCTGGCTGATATTTTGTTGGGCCACACCACCGGCCTTGGGGATTTCACGGTTGGCCTGCTCCTGGGCCTGGTTGATCGTACGCTCTCTGTCCTGGCGGGCTTCGTTGACTTCGTTGAAGGCTGGTCTGACCGGTTCGGGCGGGGTGACATCCTGGAGTTCGACCGTTACAAGCCGCACGCCGGTATCGTAATCGGTTAAAATCTTCTGGATCTCATCCCTGCTCTCCGAGGCCACCTTGACGCGGTCGACCGTGAGTACCTCGCTGCCCAGCCGGTTGCCGACCACGCGGCGCATGACGGCTTCAGTGATATCACGAATGGTTTTAGAGGTGTCGCGGACATGGAACAGGAAGCGGATCGGATCCTCGATCCGGTATTGAATGATCCACTGCACATCGATGACGTTTAAATCTCCGGTCAACATGAGCGATTCGGTACTGTAAGCACCGCTGTCCGCATAGCGCGACCGCTCGCCCGGAACGGTGGCCACGGTCCGGAAACCGAATTCCTCTTTCAACACCCGGGCGGTGGGAACCAGTTGTACGGTTTCAATCCCGAAAGGCAACTTGAAATGCAGCCCCGGGGGGGCGGTGCGGTCCACTTTGCCAAATCGCTGCACAATGCCGGTTTCCTGCGGCTGAACCGTAAACCAGACAGTGGAAAAGAAAATCAACACCACCAAGCCTGCCGCTATTAAAAGGATTGGTAAACCCTTGCGCTTGTTCCACTGTTTTCTCAATCGATCGATGATTTCGTCCAAAGACGGTTGCTGTCCCCCGGACGAGGGATGCCACTGCTGCATTGGATACCTCCTTTGTTATATTGAAAAACACTATATAATCATCAAACTCGGAAATGCGATACGCTTCAAGATCGGCCGGATAGACAGGCGTTTGCCGAAAGAGGCGATGACTTTTGGTGCCGCACTACAAAGTCAAGATCCTCCTAATACATGCTTAACCCACTTGTGCCGTTCACGTTTTACTAATTTAATGGCTGCCATGTGCTTTCGGTTGGAACGGGTCACGCGTTAATAACCTAGCTCCGAAGCCGTGAAAAGCGGTTCGGAAGGTGGTCCATAAACCCAAAAATGGGGAGGGAGAAGATGAGGAAGACAATTTTTGTTTTAGCGCTTATTTCAGCTCTATGCATCGGCACAACAGCAGCGGCCCAGGAGACCACCACGCCAATGCTTCGGGAAGGGGTTAAGGAGTTGGGCCTGGAAGGTAATATCGATCTTGAAGGCACCCAGGGGGATATCGATGCGGATCTGAACGCAAGGTTCGGGTATTTTTTAGACCGGCATCTGGAAGTCGGTCCCTTTTTCAGCTTCTCAAGGAGCAATGACGGGGATGTCATGAGTTATGGGCTGGGCGCTTTTGCAGACTGGCATCTTTTGGGATACAACATGGTCGGGTTTGCCAAAACCGTTCCTTACATCGGGGCAAGCCTCGGATTGTACTTTTTGGATACCGACGTGGATGAAGACGAGAGCGGCTTGTCTTTCATACCGCGCGTGGGTATAAAATGGTTTTTCCGCGACTATGTGGCGGTGGACACTAATTTTTTCTTGGCCCTGGCCACCGACGATATTTACGTCAACGACAATGACACCGATAAGTATGACATCGGCATCAATATCGGCTTGCGGGTCTATTTCGAATAATTTGTGGTAACCCCGTAAAGACGGACTAATTTTTAAACGGCCTGTCAGCAGCGGATCTGCGTGACAGGCCGTTTTGTTTTGCCGGGCATATTGAAAAGTGCTCAATCCATGTCGCGCCGCCCGGGCGGCGCTTAAAATCAATGAAACGAATTGACGTTCATTTTTGTTTCCGGTATGAAGCCCACAATTGTTAACCCCATCGATGTATAAGTTAACATTGGCAGGAGGTTCCATGCTCAACGCAACAATCATGAATACCGCCGCGAAAATCACCACCTCTGACAATTGGTGCATTTCCCGAGAGCAATCCCTGGCTTTGGTTCCGAATCGACCGGAAGAGATCATGGATTTACTGAGCTGCGCCAACAAGATCCGCCAGCGCTTCAAGCAGCAGCAGATGTTCAAATGCGGGATCGTCAACGCCAAGAGCGGACTTTGTGCGGAAGATTGCGCGTTCTGCGCTCAATCGGTACATCATCAGTGCCGGATCGAGGTCTACCCCCTGTGGGACAGCACGGAACTGATCGAAGCCGGACTTCGACTTGCGACTGCCGGTGTCAACCACTATTCGATAGTGACCAGCGGAACGGCCTTAAATGCCGACGAAATCGACACGGTATGCCGGGCGGCCGAAACCCTTCGAAAAAAAACTGATATGAAGCTGTGCGCCTCATTGGGCCTGCTTACGGAGGCTGCTGCTCGAAAATTGAGGGCCGCCGGCATTATGCGGTACCATCACAATATTGAGACGGCCCGCAGTCACTTTGATCAGATTTGCACCACCCATCACTTCGCTGAAGATTTAGATACCTTGCAGGCGGCCAAAGCAGCCGGGCTGGAGATTTGCAGCGGCGGCATTTTCGGTATGGGCGAGTCGTGGGAACAGCGCGTCGAGATGGCCATGATTCTCAGAGAAATGGATGTGGACACCATTCCGATCAATTTCCTCAATCCCATCGAGGGAACGCGCCTGGGGGGGAGAAAAACCATGCCTCCGCTGGAGGCATTGGCCTGCATCGCCTTGTTTCGCTTCATTCATCCCCGCCGGGACATCACCATTTGCGGAGGCCGGGAGATCACCCTGAAAGACCTTCAATCCTGGGTTTTCTTTGCGGGCGCCAATGGTTTGATGATCGGCAATTATCTGACCACCAAGGGCCGCAGTATTCCGGTCGATTTGGAGATGATCGCCGACCTGGGTTACAGTGACGCCCGAGATGTCCTGCCGTAGTGGCATCGAACGCACCCCATTCCTAATGAACAGTGTCCGTCCCTGTTTAAATCAAAACAATCTTCATGTTTCAACGGTATTGAAATAAAGACACGTTTCGCCTATATTCCTCCGAATTTATTCTGGTCATTCGGGTTTCCCAATCCGTGCAGAAAGGAATGGCGCCGTGTATAAAATCGTACCCAAACAGATGTTCTTCACCAAAGGTGTGGGCTATCACCGCAACAAACTGCAAAGTTTTGAGTTGGCCTTAAGAGACGCCGGTATTGAAATATGCAACCTGGTCACCATATCGAGCATTTTTCCGCCGGATTGTAAAATTATCTCTAAAAGCGAAGG
The DNA here is from genome assembly GCA_003599575.1 of Desulfobacteraceae bacterium. Lineage (GTDB taxonomy): Bacteria > Desulfobacterota > Desulfobacteria > Desulfobacterales > Desulfosarcinaceae > Desulfatitalea. The sequence goes on from QZKV01000090.1 coordinate 23,101, forward strand.
ATTGAAATGCCTTGTTCCCGGCCAGATCACCTTCGTCGTACTGGCGCGCGAAAGCACCAACGAGCCGAGCCGTTTGGTAACGGCCGCCGTCGGATTGGCCCAGCCTAAGGACAAGAAGCAGTACGGTTATATTTCCGAGCACCACGGCTATGGGCAGAACGCCCGGCAGTCCGGTGATTTTGCCGAAGACTTGGCAGCCACCATGCTGGCCTCCACGCTGGGTATTGAACTGGACCCGGACCAGGCCTGGGATGAACGCAAACAGCATTACGTAGCCGGTAAGGATCGTCTGTTTGTCAGCCGCAGCATAGCCAAGGCGGCCCATGGTCACAAAGATGCACTTTGGACGACGGTGGTTGCCTGTGCCGTGATGTTGATCATTGATTAAACCCGCCGGAAAAAAGGTATCATGAAATCTTTGTTCAAGGATGCGCCGGATATTATACCGGAGCGAATCAAAAAGGGATTAAGCGTTCCTGAATTGATTGAATTGATGGGCGGCACCTGTTTCGAAGCCCGCAACGTCAGGCGCGCAGCCCGTTTATTTGCCCGCATGATCGATCAGGGCGACACGATATGGTTGGGTATTGCCGGCGCCGGCATTGCCGGCGGCATGGGCGGCATGGTCATCTCCTTGCTGGAGGCGGGTTTTATCGACGTGATCTGCTCCACCGGAGCCCAAGTGTATCACGATCTGCATTTTGCTTATGCATTGCCCGTTAAATCGATTCATCCCCATCATGATGACGATGTTCTGCGCCGCCATGGGGATACGCGGATTTACGATATCGGTATCCGCGAAAAAGAGACCCTCGAAGCCCAGGACGCGATCATCCGCAGATTCATCCAGGAACAGCACGCCAGATTGGGCGGAAAAGCGCTGTCCACATGGGAGTTCAACTACCAACTGGGGCTCTGGGCGGCCGAAAACGCACCCTATCCGGAGCGCAGTTTTACGGTTGCCGCGGCCCGCTTGGGCGTACCTGTTTTTTGGGATTCGCTCTCCAATCACTCCATTGCGATGAACCTTGTCCGCACCGATGCACAAGGCTATCCCATCCATCTGTCGGCCCAAAAGGATATTTTCCATTCGGCCGCTATTGCATACATGTCGCCAAAGACGGGATTTGTGGAGTTGGGCGGGGGCGGTCCCAAAAATTTCATCCAGCAGACCGGCCCAACCATCAGCCAGATTCTGGAGGTGGATTTCGAGGGCGCCGACCGCGGCATCCAGATCGGCACCGCCGTTGAGCGGGAAGGCAGTTTGTCGAGTTGCACGTTCGGCGAAGCGGTCACCTGGGGAAAATACCATCATGCCGACCAGGCCAACCTGGTACAGGTGTGGGGCGAGTACAGCATCATCTTTCCCCTGCTGGCCGCCTATGTCATCGATTCGTGCAAACCGCGCAGGCCGGGTCAGCTATGCACCCAGATCGCCGAACGGGTGCAAAAGCTGGAGGCGGCCGCTTGAAATCACACCCGATGCCCTTTTTGGGGCCCCCATCCCGATACTCTAATTTGAATAGCGCCCGGGTTGTGGTGCTCCCTTTCCCCTACGAGGGCGGCGTCTCATACGGCCGGGGTACGGCCAATGCTCCCCAGGCGGTGCTGGAGGCCTCCCAGCAGGTCGAGTTCTACGATGTAGAGCTGGATGCCGAACCCTTCCGGGTGGGCATTGCCACGCTGGCGAGCCCTTCAGTGCCGGATGATCCAGGCCGGATGACGGACCTCCTGGCGCAGCTCACGGACGATCTGCTGATCCGCAACAAGTTTCCGATCGTGGTCGGTGGCGATCATTCGATTACCAGCGGCTGCGTGCGTGCGCTGAGCAAGCATTATCCGGCCCTGGGCGTCATCCAACTGGACGCGCATGCCGATCTGCGCGACAGTTATGACGGCAGCCCCCTGAGCCACGCCAGCGTCATGGCGCGCATCCGCGAGATGACGCCCCACAGCTTGCAGTTGGGCATTCGCAGCATGGACGTAGAAGAAGCGCAGCGCGTCAAAGCGGAGAAACTCCCCTTTTGCACCATGCGCCAGTGGCGGCGGGGGCAATTCGATCTGCAGGCCGCGTTGGCGGCATTGCCCGAAAAGGTGTTCATCACCCTGGATGTGGACGTCTTCGATTGGAGCGTTATCGCCGGAACCGGAACGCCCGAGCCCGGCGGTCTTTACTGGGATGAAGCGCTCGAGTTGCTGGAAACCATTTTCGCTTCCAAAACGGTGGTCGGCTGCGACGTTGTCGAACTGGCCTGCCGTCCCCATGATCTCAATTCACCTTACGCCGTGGCCAAACTGATCTACAAGATGATCGGCTTCAAGTTTGCCGGGCAGTTGAAATCCCTGTCCCAGTTCGTGCCCTAAACGATGCTGCCGCAAATTGATACTTGCGTTCACGTCATCCATGCAGTGTTCTTGAAGGGCGCTGGCAACAAGACCCTTTCGGAGTTGATCGAGCCGAATTTGCAGGTGATCACGCAGCCTCAACACAGTTCGAAATACCGGGTAAATTGCTCCCGCGGAGCTGTCCGGGCCGGCTCCCAGGTGCGTTCGCTGAAACGGATGTGCCCGTCGGACGCGATCATCAGCACGCTAGAAGACCGCGTCCCGTAGTCGGGGCTGGTGATAAAGATGGGGCTCAACACTCTTTCCCAGGCAAGATCAACGCCGGTGGCCGGCAGGCGATCATCGGAGGCAAGGGTCTGGTCCTGAAGCAGCTCCAGTATGGCTTCGGGCGTGATCTTCTGGGCACTGTTGATACACCCACGCAACCGCTGTTTGCCGGTTTCGATCTTGGGCCAGGGTGTATCCAGCAAGTGATTGCTCAAGCCGTAGATGCCCGGACCTAAGGCCCGTATCACTTTCCCATGACTGGAGAAGTATAGAAGATCGTTCGCATCGCCGACGATGAGGTTGAATCCATTGTATCGATCGGCAGTGGCGGCGATTGCCTGCATATAATCCATGGGCGGCGCATGGCCTGAAAGGAAATCCGCCACAAGCTGGCCGCGGGAAAGTGCGCTGGTCTTCAGGGCGCGCGGATCCCGGAAATTGGTTAGGGCCGCCAGCCGCCCGCCGCGTGTGATCCCCATCCAGGTCCCCTTTTGCTGCAGATCACGTCCGGCCAGCACCTCCGGATGGTCCCGCCAGAACTCAAGCGGCGCCGTGGGACGGGCGTAAAATTCATCCCGATTGGCGCCCAGCACCAGGCGATAGCGGGGATGGACTTGATATGCAAAAAGTATCAGGCACATATCGTAGTAGTGGAAAGTTGAAAGGCGTTTCTTGGGTATAGAATCCCTGTCCGTATTTACTGCTGTTGATTTTGTACTGCTGTTGATTTTGGTTCATGGACACGACGGCGCTCATATGGTATAGAGATTTTTTTTGTAGCACACCATGTAAGTTAAGTCACTATCCGGTGATGATCAACTCAGAGGGGGAATCATGAACAAGGTTGTGATCGTTGGCGGGGCGCGCACGGCAGTCGGGGCTTTCGGCGGTGGGTTGAAGGATGTATCCGCGGTGGAACTGGGGGCGTTGGTGATGCGGGCGGCTTTGCAGAAAGCCGGCCTCATGCCCATGGCTGATGAAGGTATGCTGGCGGTGGCGGCCGACCGGTTGAAGGGGCAGGGCTTGATCGAACTGGAAAAAGCAGCCGGTCCCTGGGACGACAATGCCCAGCCGGTGGCGGTCGATGAAGTGATCATGGGCAACGTGCTGCAAGCCGGACTGGGTCAGAATCCTGCCCGCCAAGCCATGATCAAAGCCGGTCTGCCCAAAGAGACCCCTGCCTTTACGATCAACAAGGTGTGCGGCTCGGGGTTGAAGGCTATCGCGCTGGGCGCTCAATCGATCATGACCGGCCAGGCTGAGGTGGTGATCGCGGGGGGCCAGGAGAACATGAGCCAGGCCCCCATGGCATTGCCCAAAGCGCGCTGGGGACACCGCATGGAACTGACCGGCAAGGGCGACATCTACGATCTGATGGTTTTTGACGGCCTTTATGAAATTTTTTACGGCTACCATATGGGGCTGACCGCTGAAAATATCGCCGCGCTATATGGCATCAGCCGCCGCGAACAGGACGAACTTGGCGTCCTGAGCCATCAGCGGGCCATGTCCGCCATCAAGAAGGGATTGTTTGCCGAGGAAATCATCCCTGTGACCATTAAAGGCCGCAAGGGGGCCATAGTGGTGGACACGGATGAGCGACCCATGGAAACCGATCTCGAAAAAATGGCCAAACTGCAACCGGCCTTTAAAAAAGATGGTACCGTGACCGCAGGAAACGCTTCAGGCATCAATGACGGCGCCGGCGCCGTGGTGCTGATGAATGCGGAACGCGCTGCCGCCATGGGGCTCAAACCGATTGTCAGCATCAAGGCGTTTGCGTCCGGTGGTCTCGATCCGGCCTACATGGGCCTGGGTCCGGTACCTGCGGTCCGTAAAGCCCTTAAAGCCGCGGGCATGACCATCCGCGATATCGAATTGATCGAACTCAACGAGGCGTTCGCGTCCCAAGCCATCGGCTGCATGAAAGAGCTGGGGATTGCCTACGACAAGCCCAATGAATTGGGATCGGGAATTTCGCTGGGTCATCCGATCGGCGCCACCGGAGCGCGCCAGATGGTCAGCGGAATGAATCAGATGCGCCGGAAGGGATACACGACCGGGTTGATCACAATGTGCATCGGCGGCGGCATGGGCATGGCCATGGTGATCGAACGATAAAACGCCGGGACGCAGTTCGCGCCCGCAGGCTTGAACAGTTAGCCTGCGGGAGGTTTTTCACTTTACATTCTGGAGCGTTATTGTTAAAAAACATACCACTTATCGTGGGTCTCAATACAGTAGACAACCATATAAAGTGGTCCTTACGGCTGTGGGCCCTCACGCGTTGAGAGGGCGGCAGGCCGGAAACAGAAAGACGGGTTATAGCCATGGAAATCAGTCGACGTTTGGCAATTTTGATTTTTTGTGGTGTTCCGGCCATTGTCGGCGGCGGGATTGTCTATGCGATGTTCGGCAATCTCACGCCGGTATGGATCTATGAGGCGCTGCTCCTCATCACCGCCGGCGCACTGGTCAGTCGCTGAGTATCTCTTTTTGAGTATCTCTTTTTACGGCCTTCAGGAGCACTCGGCGCATGAGTTGAGTTGATCCTGCGGTCAGCAATCCAATCGGATCGGCGAGCGGTCAAAGTGTGTGTGCCGTCCTCAATACAATGTTCAGTGCGCATGCTGCCTGCACCCAAAGACCGACTGTCGATAGGCATGTCTATATATTCTTCCAAGAATAAACCGAACGTCGATCTTAACATGCGCAAGCGGATAACGATTCCAGCCGGGCCGGCTCCTTTCATTTGCCGGCCGCGTATGCAAGAGTTGTGCGGGCGTGAATTGGCATTTATGACCACGTCCTTCCGAAGGAGATATCATCGTAGTTGAACAACAGAAATCCCATACTGTGGTTTTTCGTGGCCTGCTTCATTGGCTCCATATTTGTGCTCGGCTGGTTGCTTTTTCCCTTTTTATCAATATTGGTGCTCGGGGCCGTAATCAGCGGCATCAGTTATCCTATCTACTCGGCCATTCGCAAAGTGCCGAGAGTGAGCCCCTCCTTCGCGGCCTTCGTTACCTGCGCCCTGATTTTTGTGATCCTCTTCGTGCCCACCGTATTTTTCGTGGGTAGCCTGGCCCAGCAGGCGCTGGGGCTCTATCAGATGGCCAGAGACGCCGTTTTCAGCGAGCAGATCAATGCGTTGTTGCGGGATACGCGATTTCTGGACAGGGCCAATGATATCCTGGCCAATTTTAACTATTCATTGAGCGGGGATGAAATCAAGAATGCCGTAACAGAAATCGTCAAATTTGTAGGTTTGTTCCTTTACGAACAGGCCCGGGCCATTGCGTCCAACACCCTTGCTTTCGTGGTCAACTTTTTCCTGATGATACTGGTGATTTTTTTCTTGCTGATCGATGGTGAGCGGCTGGTCTCCTATATTGTCGACCTGTCGCCTTTGCCCACGGATCAGGAACAGAAGCTGATCGGCCGATTCAAGCAGATGGCCGGCGCCATTTTGATCGTCAATGGGTTCAGCGGTTTTATACAAGGGGGCCTCGGCGGCTTGGCTTTCTGGATCTTTGGATTCAATTCGGCCTTTCTATGGGGTGTGATCATGGGGCTGCTGGCCTTCATTCCCATTATCGGTATCGGTGTGGTATTTGTCCCCACGGCGATCTACCTTTTCTTCAAAGGCCGTATTGCCGCCGGCATCTTTTTCGTGATTTTCTATCTTATTGTGGCCGGCGGTACGGAGTATGTGTTCAAACCGAAGATGGTCGGACAGCAGGTCAATATCCATCCCCTGCTGATCTTCTTTGCGATTATCGGCGGACTCAAGCTGTTCGGTATTCTGGGTATTATCTACGGCCCCCTGGTCGTAACGACCTTTTTGACGCTGGCCGATATTTATCGGACCAACTACCAGCGTTTCGTGGAATCAGGGGGGCGTTAGTCGCATTTGATGTTCTCTACTTCTTCTTCACTAAGCACTGCTTTCGAATGATGAGATACGGAAAGGTGAAACGATGACCATAACCGATTCCCAGCCCTTGGTGAGCATCGAGAAGGAAATGAAGAAATCCTATCTCGACTATGCCATGAGCGTTATTATCGGCAGGGCGCTGCCCGATGTGCGCGATGGGCTCAAGCCGGTGCACCGGCGAATTTTGTTTGCCATGCGCGAGCTGAAAAACGATTTTAACAAGCCGTACAAAAAGTCCGCCCGCATTGTGGGCGATGTGATCGGCAAGTACCACCCCCACGGCGACACGGCCGTATACGATTCCATCGTGCGCATGGCCCAGCATTTTTCGATGCGCTACACGCTGGTGGACGGCCAAGGCAATTTCGGCTCCATCGACGGCGATTCGCCGGCGGCCATGCGTTACACCGAAGTACGCATGACCCGTTTGGCCCACGAGATGCTGGATGACTTGGATAAAGAAACGGTCGATTTAACTCCCAACTATGACGAATCGCTTTTAGAGCCATCCGTGCTGCCGGCCAAAGTGCCCGCCTTGATCATCAACGGATCTTCCGGTATCGCCGTAGGTATGGCCACCAACATCCCCCCGCACAATCTTTCCGAGGTGGTAGACGCCACCTGCGCTTTGATCGACCGTCCGGATGCGACTTGCAATGAACTGATGGACTACCTTCCCGGGCCTGACTTCCCAACAGCCGGCATCATTCACGGAACCACGGGCATCAAGGAAGCCTATCGCACCGGACGTGGAATCATCCGCCTGCGGGCGCGTATCGTCGTCGAAAAGGATCGCAGCGAACGCGAAACCATCGTCGTCACCGAAATTCCCTACCAGGTCAATAAAGCCAAGCTGGTCGAAAAGATCGCCGAACTGATGAAGGAAAAACAGCTGGAGGGGATCAGTTTCGTGCGCGATGAATCCGACCGTCAAGGTCTGCGTATCGCCATGGGCCTGAAAAAGGGGAGTGTGGCCCAGGTGCTCATCAATCAATTGTACAAACATACCCAGATGGAGACCAGTTTCGGCATTATCTTCTTGGCCGTCGTGCGTCAGCGCCCCCAAGTATTGAGCCTGAAAGAGATTCTGGCCAATTTTATAGGCCACCGCAAAGAAGTGATCATCCGCCGTACCCGCTATGACCTCAACAAGGCCGAAGAGCGCGCGCATATCCTGGAAGGTCTCAAAATCGCCCTGGACAATCTGGACGCGGTGGTCCAGATGATCCGCCAGTCCAAAACTCCCCCCGAAGCCAAAGAGCGCCTGATCGGCAACTTCAGCTTGTCCGCCATTCAGGCCCAGGCCATCCTCGAAATGCGCTTGCAGCGCCTGACCGGCTTGGAACGGGATAAGATCATCGAAGACTACAACGCCGTGCTCAAGGATATCGAACGGTTCAAGGAGATTTTGGGCAGCGAGCAGATCGTGCTCAACCTGATCAAGCAGGAGCTGATTGAACTCAAGGAGCAGTTCGGGGACCGCCGCAGGACCGAGATCATCGAGAGCACCCGGGAGTTGACCCTCGAGGATATGATTGTCGAAGAGGATATGGTGGTTACCATTTCCAATTCCGGATACATCAAGCGCAATCCCATCACTCTGTACCAAGCACAACGGCGCGGAGGCAAGGGCAAGACCGGCATGGGGATGAAAGAAGAGGATTTCGTCTCCCATCTGTTCATCGCCTCCACCCACCATAGCTTTCTCTTTTTTACCAACCGGGGTAAGGTGTACTGGTGCAAAGTCTATGATATCCCTCCAGCCGGGCGCACCAGCAGGGGCAAAGCCATTGTCAACCTGCTCAACTTCGAGGAAGGCGAGCATATGACCACCGTGCTGGCGGTCCCCTCATTCGAGCCCGGCCACTATGTTCTGATGGCCACGAAGAATGGGACCGTGAAAAAAACCGACATTATGGCGTTCTCACGTCCCCGCGCCGGCGGTATCATAGCGCTCGGCCTGGTGCAAGGCGATGAGCTCATCGGCGTGCGCATCACCGACGGCACGCAAAACGTATTTTTGGGAACCGCCATGGGCAAATCCATCCGTTTCCATGAATCCGATATACGGTCCAGCGGAAGACTCTCCTACGGGGTGCGCGGCATGCGCCTGTCGGAAGGGGATTTTGTGGTCGGCATGGAGGTGGTCAGGTACGGACAAACTCTTTTTGCGGTAACCGTGAACGGTTACGGCAAGCGCACATCCATTGATGAGTATCCTCTCCACAAGCGCGGCGGCAAAGGTGTGATCACGATCAAAACCAGTGAGCGCAACGGCAACGTGGTCAGCATCCTTGAAGTCCAGGACGATGATGATATCATGCTGGTGACCGATCGCGGAAAAATCATCCGCATGCCCGTCAGCAATATTTCCGTCATCAGCCGCAACACGCAAGGGGTCCGGTTGATCGGCATGGATCCCGGAGAACGCGTGGTGAGTGCCGCCGGGCTGGCCGAAAAAGAGGAAGAGGAGGAGGGCGAGCTCCCGAATGATGACCATGGACAGCCAAGCTAATTCCAATCCGCGTATCGGTGTGGTCGGCGGTGGCAGTTGGGGCACCGCTTTGGCCAATCTGCTGGCTTTGAAAGGTTACCCGGTCCAGTGGTGGATCTACGAATCGGACCTGGTCAGGCACATACGCGAGAAGAGGGAAAACAGCGTCTTTTTACCGGGAGTCCAATTGCCGGATGTGCTGCATCCTTCCGACGATCTTTCCGCGGTGGTTCACCAGAAGGATCTGGTGGTGATCGTGGTGCCTTCGCACGTGATGCGCTCGGTCACCGGGGAAATGGCAGATCATCTCAAAATGGATGCCATTGTGGTGTCCGCCAGCAAGGGAATCGAAAACGACACGCTGTTGACCATGTCCGGTGTGATCCGCGAGACGATCGGTCATATTGGACCGGACCGATTCGCCGCACTGTCCGGTCCCAGTTTCGCTGTTGAGGTGGCGCGGGGGGTGCCGACCGTGGTGACGGTAGCCTCCGAGGATCTGGATTGCGCCCAAAAGGTGCAGCATATTTTTGCCACCCCGTCGTTCCGGGTCTATACCAATGACGATATCATCGGTGTTGAGTTGGGCGGTGCGGTTAAAAATGTGATTGCCATCGCCGCAGGGATGGTCGACGGCCTAGGACTTGGACTCAACACCAGGGCTGCTCTGATCACCCGCGGGCTGGTCGAAATCACCCGCCTGGGAAAGGCTATGGGCGCCAATCCGCATACCTTGGTCGGCTCTGCCGGATTGGGTGACCTGGTATTGACTTGTACCGGAGATTTGAGCCGTAACCACACCGTGGGGAAAAAGATCGGCCAGGGCACGAAATTAAAGGATGTTTTATCGGACATGCGCATGGTGGCGGAAGGCGTCAAAACAGCGCGCTCGGTTTACAGCCTATCCCTGCGTATGAACGTGGAAATGCCCATTTCTCAAGCGGTTTACCGCATTTTGTACGAGGATTTGGCGCCCCGCGAGGCGGTGCACCTGCTGATGACCCGAGATTTGAAAAACGAGCTGGACGATAATTGACGCACGCAGTGCCGGCTTATGCCCCTTTTGGATTGCCGAATAGTTGTTAAGTTTCCAGCAGGATAGGTGGGGGAAGGGAGAGAATATACTGGTGAGCAATCCCAAAGTTAAAACCAAGCCGGTCTGCTTCGGCGATCTGAAAACCGTTTTTCCTTTGGAATCGGATGGCTTGCGCGTGACCCCGGATGCATGTCTGCGTTGTCTTCACAAAACCATTTGCCTGCGTTCGGCCCTGGAAGGCGACAAGGGGCTGCAAGTTCGCGAAGAGATGATCGACCGGGCCTACCGGGGCGGTGTGATCGGTTTTTTTCAGCGGTGGTCTCAAAAGAAAACGATCCAGCGAATGCGAAAAAACGAACCACCCGGTCCCTGAAGGGGCGTTTTTCGGGCAAATTCATCTTTCAATAAACATGGAGGTGCAGCATGCCTAAGATGACGGTTGAAGATCTTACCATCAAAGATCAGCGGATATTGATGCGTGTTGATTTCAATGTTCCCATCAAGGGGGGCAAGGTTGCGGACGACAACCGCATCCGCCAAGCGCTGCCGACCATCCGCTATATTCTTGATAAAGGGGGCAAACTGATCCTGATGTCGCACCTGGGAAGACCCAAGGGTGAAAGGAAAAGCGAATTCTCCCTGAAGCCGTGTGCGGACGCTTTGTCCGGGTATTTGGAACAAGCGATTGCCTTTGCTCCGGATTGCATCGGTGATGAAGCCGAGAAAGCGGTGGCCCGACTCGAGGCAGGCCGGGTTTTGCTTCTGGAAAACCTGAGGTTTCATATGGGCGAAGAGAAAAACGATCTCATGTTTGCCAAACAGCTGGCCGTCTTGGGGGATGTATACGTCAACGACGCCTTCGGCACAGCCCATCGTGCGCATGCCTCGACCGAAGGGATCACCCACCACCTGCAGCCGTGCGCAGCCGGCTTTCTGATGATGAAAGAACTCGATTACCTGGGACGCGTCCTCCAATCGCCGCAGCATCCATTCATTGCGATCTTGGGCGGCGCGAAAATTTCGGGCAAAATTGACGTGATTCAAAATTTACTACCCAAAGTGGATCGCCTGATTATCGGCGGCGGCATGGCCTTTACTTTTTTAAGCGCCAAGGGGCTCGGGATCGGACGCAGTCTGTTGGAGGAAGATCGTCTCGAAATGGCCAAACGGATCTTGGATGAGGCCGGAGACAAGCTTTTACTGCCGATCGATTGCGTGGTCAGCAACAACTTCGATATCGCCGCCGGCAAAGTGGAACGATTGCAAACCGTGGATGTTTCTGCGATTCCCCAGGATGCGGCCGGCCTGGATATCGGTCCGTCCAGCATTGAGATGTTCCAGAGAGCGCTCCACGGTGCGCGTACGGTTGTCTGGAATGGCCCCATGGGTGTTTTTGAAATTCGGGAGACGGCTGAAGGAACTTTCAAGATGGCGCAAATTCTAGCTCAATTGACCGCGCAAGGAGCTGTTACGGTCATCGGCGGAGGCGATTCCGCGGCGGCGGCGGATAAAGCCGGTGTGGTGGACCGCATCTCGCATATTTCCACCGGCGGCGGGGCCTCACTGGAATTCCTGGAAGGTAAAACGCTGCCGGGAGTTGCCGCCCTGACCGAACGATAGCCGCTCAAGCGACTTCGATTGCGCTGCCGGAACACCGTTTGCCGCCCTTAGAGTGCGCGGCTCATGGTTGCCCAACCGTCCCGGTGAAGAAAACCGCCGTTAAAAACCGGCACCTCGGTTCCAGCGGCTGATTCAAATCTCCGGCGCGCAATGACTGAACGAAGCATTTGAGATTCAAAACCCGCCTTAAGCAACTCACATTTTTTACCGGTCTCATCAAAAAGGCAAATGTGAATAAAAATTCGCTTAGACCCGAAAACTTGCTCCGGGTAGAAAACTGCAGTCCATCCATCTGTTAGAGCTGAATAAGACCCCTTTTTCAGAGCATTACTGCGATTGACGCTGCCGGTAATTGGTGGTAAGGCTAATCTTTACCTGACCGTCCGCCGATATTCCTTTAGAAACGTGCAACGCAGCCGGGCTGTGCTTTGACTGAATCCGTACACCTGAAATCAGGAGAAAAGAGTGGCATTTTGGAGTGTTCGAGAAGAGTTGAGCCGGGTAAGCCGGCTTCGCAGGTCCTACTATGAGTTGTTGCGCGACGATTTGGATCAATTCATGCTGGAGTATGCGCTGGTCGCCTCCTATCTGCGCTTTTTAAGCAGCGGAACCCCGTATCCGTTTGTGGAAAAGCGCGAGCTCAAGCCCAGAGCGCGCATACCGGGAACCGAACACGAACATCAGAATACTTTTCTCGTCGTTTTTATAGAAGATACCGTACCGGCACGCTATAAAAAGTATATCCGTTTTTTCAATGTCAACCGGACCACCAAGGCCAATTTGCTCCAAGCCAGAACCTTGCCTCTACCGGATACCTTTGATCGGAACCAAAAGTACATCGAGTCCGCACAATTTTACAATTTTTTAAAAATTCTGCTTCCCGTGGATTATGCCTTGCTGATCCAACGCGACCCGACCAGCCATCTCAGAAACAGGTATGTTCTATCCCATTTTCATGTGCGCATCGATTGGCCCATCACCGAAGCGGCCGAAGATTTGGCGCAAAGTCTGCGTTATATCTCCAAGGATTTATATGAAAAGGGCGACCAGTATGCCGAAACCGTGCAGAAAAAATTCTTCGAATATTACAGTGTTCCCGTCATGGTGGGAGGAAGGCGTACGGCCGCCATTGTCGCAGCCCAATTCTTGAAAAGAATACCCTGCATCTCCACGATCTATGTCGGCAGCAGTGAATCACGCGCACTGATTCGAATCTCCGAACGCGGCGCCTCTAAAGCGGTTTTGATTCCCCTCAGCGAGGAGGAAATGACGCAGTTGTCCAATGCCCACAACATGGCGCTTCCCACTTTCAAGAAAAACTATGTCGTTGCACGGGAAGGCAGGAGAGGTATTTGTATTTTTCAAGTAACCTACAGCTACACCAACCATGCGCGGCCTCCGGACGACGGTAAACTGCGCGAGATCAACCCGGACGTCAATTGGCTGACAGTCGGCCAGGAACATATTCTGCCCAAACCGGGAGTGTTTAAATATCCGCCGCTGCCGATCAGCTTGATATATTCCTGATCGGCAATGGCTTGAAATCCTTAACCCGCGCAAAAAGATCCGATGGTCACCTGAAAAGAATGTTGTACTGCCCAATTGAACGCTCGGCGAGCTCCCTCATGAGGCGGGAATCGGGGGAATCCACTTCTAGATGATGGCCAATCCAACCAGATAGTGTCCTTGAAAACGGCCATCTTCGTTTTTGGTGACATGCTTGATCTGTGTTTTCAATTTCTCAAATGCGCCCTGGGCATCGGTAAGGTAGTAGGTCATCTCCAAGGTATCTCCGACTTTTAGGTGATTGAGCACCTCGGAAGCTTCATTGACGAGAATGCACATGCCCTTTGGAGAGATGTTCCAAAGTTTGAACTGATAAAATGAATCAAGACCTTCCTTGGTAAATTGGACGCTGTAATACCGCGAATCGGACGCGCGTGATTCCGATCTTCTTTCAGGAACATTGTGGTGGCTGTCTTTTTCCATAGCGTCCCCCAGTTTGCCGGTTGCGCAAGGAGTTGGCGGACCTTCGAAAGGTGGTTACGCCGTTCGAAGCTCCGGCCCGCTTATTTGGCAATTGAAAGCATGAAGTGCTTCTTTTGTCTATCCGCCGTTCACTAGAATATCGCAGCTCCTTTGAAGTACCATATAATCAAATGGATATCAATGCAACTGGAGAAAAAAGCTTGTCAAGGGGCATGCGAACCGTTATTCATAATCAGCTTCGCCCAATTGTAATGGAGTATCAGTTCCGGACCGTACATACCGCCACTGTTGAAGAGGAGCTTACCCATGCCGTTTCTGAAAAAAGAATGGAAAACAGTCCTCATTATCCTATGGCTTGTTGTGGTCACTTTTTTCCTGTTTCAAATCAATGGTCAGATGGAGCGGCTCAGCGCACAAAACACCAAGATCACGTCCACCCTGGACTCGGTCGAAAGCATCGTTCTCAGCACCGATTCCGGGATCGTCCGGATGGATAAAAAAGTGGGCAATATGGAATCCCATGTCGACTTCATCGTTCAAAAGGTTCGCCGAGACAGGCATGCAAACTGAGCAAAAGAAACTCAAGGGATATCAGCGCAAGTACCTTCGGGCGCTTGCCCACCCGTTGAAACCCGTGATTCTGATCGGGCTGCGCGGCGTCACGGACGAGGTGGCGGTCGCGCTCAAAGAAGCCCTCGACCGGCACGAACTGATCAAGATCAAATTTGTCGAGAGCAAATCCAAAGCGGATAAAAATCGTATGATAGAGGCATTGCAGAGTGCCACCCAAGCTCATCTGGTCGGCATGATCGGTCACACGGCCATTTTTTTCCGGCAGAATGCGGATCGAGACAAACAGAAGATAAGTCTGCCGCAACGGCCTGACATTCAGTCCAGTCCTTAACCGGTCGAGGCTTGATAGGTGATCAGCCGGTGATTACCGCTTGAACGATTCGACCGTCGCACGATTGGTCGATTCGATCACCAGCGCTTTAACTGCCCCGGCTGCACCGGTCCGTGTCAGTGATCCGGTTTTTGAATCGACATCAACCGGGCGCACGTCATCGGGTATATCGAAAAACATGCGGGGTTGATCCACCGATGCATGTTGCATGAAGTCCATCCAAATCGGCAGTGCCGCCCGTGCGCCCGTTTCCTCTAAGCCCAGGGTTGTATTATCGTCATTGCCGACCCACACGCCTGCGGCCACATTCGGCGAATAACCGACGAAAAGCGCGTCTTTGAACTGACTGGTGGTCCCTGTTTTTCCCGCCAGGGGACCCGGCAGGAGCCCGGCGCTTCTGGCAGTCCCCTCTCGGATCACGGCAGTGAGCATATCGGTAATGACGGCGGCAGAGGCGCGGGCCATGGCAATGCTCTGCTCCGGCTTGGCATTCCAGATGATATTGCCGTCACGGTTGCGGATTTCGAGTATGCCGTAAGGTTTTATATACTTACCCTGATTGGCGAAAACCGCATAAGCCGCGGTCAATTCCATCAAGGTCACCTCCGATGTGCCCAAAGCCAGGGACAGATTGGGATGCATGATCGAGTTGATGCCCAAGTGATGGGCAAATTGAACCACTGAGGAAGGCCCGAGTTTTTCGATCAAACGCACTGCGGGGATGTTTTTGGATTGGGCCAAGGCCCAGCGCAAACTGATCTCGCCGGAATAAGATTTGGCGAAATTTTCGGGCTGCCAATCCGTTTCCAGGTGGTGCTGGAAAACGACCGGAGCATCCAGGATGGTCTGGGTCTGCTGGAAGCCGCGCTCAATGGCCAGGGCATAGACGATCGGTTTAAATGCGGACCCGGGTTGGCGCCTGGCCGCAACAGCCCTGTTGTAGTTTTCCGGATGGTTGTTGCGGCCGCCGACCATACTGATGATCCCCCCGGTGTTTACATCCAGCGCCAGAAGGGCCGCTTGCGGTCGGGGGGCCGGCATTCCATTGAGTTGCATGCGGATTTCCAACCGGGCAAGGCCTTCCCGGATGGCCTCTTGGGCCGCTGTCTGGGTGCGATAGGAAAGGGTGGTATATACGGTCAAACCGCCTTTATACACCAGGTTGTCTCCAAGGATATCCTCCAATGCCCCTCGCACATAGTGTCTGAAATAGGTCGCTTTATGGTTCTCATCCTTATCGGAGGCGACACTGACGGGCGCTTCGATCGCTTTGTCATAAGTGGTTTGATCAATGGCCCCTGTCGCACGCATCTGGCGCAGAACGACATCGCGACGCTGGCGGGCCAATTCCGGACTCACAAGCGGGCTATAGCGGGAGGGCGCTTTTGCCAGGCCTGCGATCAGAGCACATTCGGACAAGCTTAAATCCTGAATCGCTTTGTTGAAGTAGGTCCGGGCGGCGGCCGCTACGCCGTAGGCGCCGCTGCCGAAATAGATCTGGTTCAAGTAGAGCGTCAGTAATTCATCCTTGGTATAGCGGCGTTCAAGTTGCAGGGCCAAAACGGCTTCGCGCATCTTGCGGACGAATGTCTTACGAGGTGTCAGAAACAGGGTTTTGGCCAATTGCTGGGTCAGGGTGCTGGCACCTTCGGACAAACGGCCGCGCAACAGGTTCTTGAGTGCGGCCCTGAGGATGCCGCGCACGGCAATTCCGCTATGACGATAAAATTGCCTGTCTTCGGTGGTCAACAACGCGATCTTAAGTGCCTCCGGAATTTGAGCTAAATTAACCGGATCGCGTCTTTCAATATACAATTCGGCCAGCAGCACCTGATCGGCCGAGTAGACGCGTGTAATAGCCGAAGGCTTAAATGATTCCAGGGATTGGATTTGAGGAAGGTCGCGCGTCAGCGCCAGAAATGCGCCCGCCGTCAAACCGCACAGGATGCCGGTGATCAGGGTTGCCCCGATGAACCAGCGCCCGCCGCGGGGCTTGCGGGTCAAAGAATGGCTCGATGTGAACATGGTTGACTCTTATCATCAAGATGGATAAATAGTAAATGCTTCAGCATTCCGTGAACAACCATGCGGTGGTTTTCCCATCGATAAAAGGAGTCCCCATGGGGCATCATCATGAAGAACAAGGCCGCCCCGGCGACAAGGAGCTCACTTTCATTGAAAAAGGGAGCAAGTTGCTCAATCATTGGATCCAGCACAATAACGACCACATTGGGAGTTATCGACAGAGGGCGTCGGAGTTCCGCGTGCACGAACTTCCCCAAGTGGCGGTTTTGCTGGAGTCGGCTGCGGAGTTGACCGATCAGATCAACCAGATCCTCGCAGAAGCGGCCAACCTTCTTCCCTCCCCAAAGGACTAGAAGTGGTTTATGGGCGCGTTTCGCCCGAAGCCATCATCCTCTCGAGTACATCCAAAGAAATCTGAAGCCGTTCAAAGTTAAAGACTTCGACCGATACCGTGCCGTGGAAGCTTTGCAGAAACGCTTGCAGGAGGGTGCGCGCAGGGGGCGCCAGGCGATCCAGCGCCAGGTGGTCCTGGTCATGTGTCGCGCCATGCAGATGGATCATTTCAAGCCTGCCCCCGAACTGCGTCAGCATATCTTTTAGATTGAATCCATATCGCAGCACATGGCCGGTATCCACACATACCGAAAGATTCAACCGATCCACGATGGGTGTAAACCATTCGGGCGGATAGTCCAGAGTTTCAATGCCAATCCGTTGCGGCGCCAGCGAGGTTGCGTGCAACAGCCTGTCGAGAGATCGCAGGGTGCGTCCCTGCCATGCCTGAATGACCGATGGATTCGGATCGTTCTCTCGAAAATCTAAATGCAAGGTATACAGTGAGGTTGGCAGAGGCCGAACCCATTTGACGATCTCGATCAACCTCCGGGTATCGTGACTGCGCCGGGTTCGATCGGCAGCGCCCAATTCAAGGTCCAGGGGCAGGTGAATATTGAAGGATAGGTCGTGGCGGCCGGCCAAGGCCATCAGTTGGTTGATTACCGATCGGGAGGGCCAGCTGTCCGGTCGGCTCTCGAACAGCAACAGTTCGATTTCGTCCACAAAGGGTCCAAGTGCTGCAACGTTTTCGGCATAGCCGGCCGGATAAATAAAAGAGGGGGCGCTCAAACGGAAAGCAAAACGTTTTTTGAAGCATCGTTTGAGTACCGGTAGCCGGTGAGGTGTAGCTGGCATGGGTTGATCAATTCGACGTATTGAGCGCTGAAAGAAGCAGAAAAAGCCCTGCCTCTTCAATTTCAATCAGCGCTCCCAGCATATCACCGGTGATGCAGTTTATTTTACGCCGGTAATAGAGCAGTACCGAGAAGGCCAGGAATGCAAACCCGCCTACGATCCACAACGCCTGCCAGCCCGTGCAAAGAAACGCCAATCCCGACAATACGGCCAGCCCCCAAAAATCCAGCATGCGAAGCGGTTGTTGAAAAAAAACGTGGCCGGTGCCGCCTTCGGGACGGCCGTAGGGCAATGTGCGAATGCCGAACAGGACCGCACCCCGCGCAAAAGCCGGTACCAAAAGCAGCCAAACGAGACGATCGGCATGCAGGCCCGAGATACCGGCCCATTTGACGGCCAGGCAGCAGGCCACGGCAACCGTTCCAATCGAGCCGATGCGGCTGTCTTTCATGATCTCGAGGGCGCGTTGCAAAGTGCGCCGGCCATAAAGCCCGTCGGCGGTATCGGCCAGACCATCCAGATGCAAGGCCCCGCTGATCACCGCCAGCGCCACCACATCGATCACGGCGGCGGCCGGGCGTTGCCAAAAAGATGCGGCCGCAACATCGACCATCACCAAGAGTGTGCCGATCAACAAGCCGCAAACAGGGAAAAAGGAAACCGTTCTGCGAGCGTCGAACAGCATGGTTCGGCCGCCGGGAAGAATGGTAAGAAAGCCAATGCCGCAAACGATACTTTGCCACATGTCCGTATCAGCGTCCGGGCTTAATGGTTACAGCAATACCCGCAACCATCCAGATCACTCTCTGGGACGCGGCTGCAATCTGTTGATTGAGACGGCCGACCAGATCGCGATAGCGGCGTGCCACCGCATTCTCCGGGACGATGCCGCCGCCGACTTCGTTGGTAACCAGAATGACCTGACAAGGAGGCGCACCCAGCCATTTGCAAAGCTGATCGACGTGGTGCCAAATGGCGGCATCATTGCAGGTCATCATCAAATTGCTGGCCCACAGAGTCAGACAGTCGATCAGAACCAGGTCGTTATGCCCGGAATGCTGCGCAACGGCTTCGGTCAGCTCAAGGGGTGCCTCAATGGTATGCCAGTCGGGGCCGCGTTCTTCTTGGTGATGGCGGACACGTTCAACCATCTCGGCATCCTGCGGCTGGCAGGTAGCCACAAACCATTTGCGGCGTGCCGGCATTGCATCGCCCATGGTGACGGCCAGCCGGCTCTTTCCACTTCGGCAGCCGCCGATGATCAGGGTTGTCAAACAGTCCATAGGTTGTATTCCATATACCTTTTTTCAGATTCGGTGCAAATCATATGCGATCGTGTGATGGGCATACTTGCGGTAAAGCGTTTCGCGGTGCTCCAATAGGCTCCTGTAGCAACGTGAAAGTGCTTCCTTCTCTGTTTCAGACGACCTTTGGATATAAAAGTCTCCCCATATTACCGGCCGGGGTGAGGACATATAGTGTTGCGTCAGTTGATCAACATAGGCGCTTGATGTGGCCAGGTGGACCATGCGGGTAAGTTCGCCTAAACGCTTCATTACCGCATCTCCGGCATACGGTGCCGAGCCTGTGGTATCGATAATCACTTTTTCTTCGGCAGGAGAGGCTTCCAAATAGGCGACCAGTTCCCACAGGGTTTGGGTTTCAGCGGACAGGTAAGCCTTTTCTTTTTCTTTATAGCCTGCTGAATAAGGGAACCCCATCCAACGACCCAGGCAATCGACTTTCCCGACCGCACGATCACAGATATCGAACAAGCGGTCAGCAATCAGATTGTCGCAGCAGAAACGTTTGAAGCCCTCTTTTTCCAGCAGTTTGGACCAATGGGATTTTCCCAGACCCGACATCCCGATGAGGGTGATTTTGGGGCCGATGGTTAATAGTTCACCCAGAACACCACGCTCTTTCATCATTCAATACCTTGGTCCCAAAAGTGAATGCTCCCCCTCATCCATTTTGCGCAGCCGGAACAGGCCCGAGGGTGAGACAGTGTGCATCCCCAAACTGACGACGCAAGCCCAATAAATGCTAAAGTTCCACCTAAATCCGGCGATTCCTTTCTATGAATGTGCAGGGCCTTCCTATACACCGCATTTGGATCGGAAGCCAGCGCTTGATCGCTTTTGACGGAAATTGATTCAGCCTCATTTAAGGAATGCGTATGCTGATGAATATCAAAATCAAGACCAAATTGATGGGCACCTTTCTTTTTGTCAGCCTTGTTCCCTTGACATTGGTGACCGTACTTTCCATTCACCAAGCCGGACGGGCCTTGAACAACGAGGTGGTCGCCAAATTCACCAGCGTTCAGGAGATCAAAAAAAACCACATCGAAGATTATTTCAAACGCAATGAAACTGCTTTCAGGCTTACCAAAGATGAGCCGTATGTGCATGCAACCCTGAATGCACTCAAGGAGTCCTTTGAAACCGGCAAAGGGGTGGATAATGATCAATGGCGCATCCTGGCTGATTTCCGCGCAGCACGCCTCAACAAGCTCGTAGAAGATAATGGGTGGCAGGACCTGTACCTAATTTCTCCCGAAGGATGGATCATATACACATCGGCACGCAAATCGGACCTGGGCATGGATCTTGTCAACAGCAAGCTGGCCTCTTCCAATTTGGGCAAAGCATTCAAAACTCTCCGCAATACGGCAACGGACCAGATTGTTTTGGCCGATTTCGATACCTATGCCCCCCGAGATGGACATCAGGTCGCTTTCATGCTTGCCAAGATGGAAAACCAGATGAACGGGCATGTCGGTTTTCTGGCGATTCAGATGTCCGCCGGCCAAATCAATGCCATTGTCCAGCAGCGCAGCGGTATGGGGAAAACCGCCGAGAGCTATTTGGTCGGTGAGGTGGACGGACAAGCGCGCCTGCGCAGCGATCGCATTTTGAAAAATCAGCGGATCGGTGAGCCCGAATCGGATGAACACATCGAAATGGCGCTCAAAGGCCGGTCCGGAAATGCGCTCAGGTCGCGTGAAGACGGTATCAGGGAATTCGTGCGCTACGATCCCGTGAAAATTGAAGGTCTGAACTGGTGTCTGATTACCACAGGGACCGTCGATGAAGCATTTGGGGCCGTCGCCTCCCTGCGCAACAGCATCCTGGTGTTGATCGCGGTGGTCATTGCCGTCGTGGTCGGGTTGGCGCTGTGGATCACCGGCATGCTGGTCAAGCCAATTAAGGATACCGTCGCGATGACCAAGGATATCGCCGAAGGGGAGGGCGATCTCACCAAACGGCTGCCTGTCACCGGCAAAGACGAAATGGGGGAGATGGCGGAGTGGTTCAATACGTTTATGAACAAACTGCAGACCATGATCCGGCAGATTGCCCAGGACGCCGATACGCTCAATGAATCCTCAACAACTTTGAGCGCCATTGCCGGTCAAATGTCCAGCGGCTCGGAAAATGTTTCCCGTCGCTCCAACCAGGTAGCGGCTGCGGCTGAAGAGATGAGCGCCAACTTAAGCGGTGTTGCCGCCGCCAGTGAGCAGGCCGCCGCCAATGTCAACATGGTGGCAACAGCCGCCGAAGAGATGACCGCTACCATCCGAGAGATTGCCCAAAATTCGGAAAAAGCGCGTTCCATCACCGGATCGGCCGTATCGCAGGCGGAGAGCGCCTCCAATAAAATCAATGATCTGGGTCGTGCGGCCAATGACATTGGTAATGTGACCGAAGTGATTACGGAAATTTCAGAACAGACCAATCTGCTCGCCCTGAATGCAACCATCGAGGCTGCCAGGGCAGGCGAGGCGGGCAAAGGCTTTGCCGTGGTAGCCAATGAAATCAAGGAACTGGCCAAGCAAACCGCCCAGGCCACCCAGGAGATCAAGTCCCGCATCCAGGCCATCCAGGGCTCTACGGCCGCCACCGTTCACGATATCAACCAGATTTCGGTTGTTATCAAGGAGGTCAGCAATATCGTGGACACGATCGCGACGGCAGTGGAAGAACAGGCTACTACCAGCCAGGAAATCGCCGGCAATGTTTCCCAGGCATCCCAGGGAATCCATGAGGTCAACCGCAATGTCAATGAAAGCTCCACCGTTTCAGGAACCATATCCGGAGATATGGCCGAGGTAAACGATTCCGTGCGGGAGATCTCCGTCTCCGGCGGTCAGGTCAATTTCAATGCGGAGGAGCTTGCGCGTTTGTCCCAAAAATTGCGGGCCTTGGTGGGAACATTCAAGGTTTGAAGGCGCTGCAAAAAATACAAAAGGGTTTACAAGCACGACAGCTTGTAGACCCTTGCTGTTTCTGGTGGGCGGTACAGGATTTGAACCTGTGACTTCCACCGTGTGAAGGTGGCACTCTCCCGCTGAGTTAACCGCCCCTTGAGTTGGGCCGCTGCAAACGTTCGCATGCCCTCTCGGAATACCAGGCGTTATAGTGGTCCGCCCGTCGAGAAGTCAAGCGTTTTTTGGCTCAACCGGCAATTCCAACCCGACGTTATTCATTGTGCCTGCCCTTCCATGCCTTCTTCTGATTCATCGGGTGCTGTTTTCGCTCGGGATGGCCCCGCCTCTGAGGCATTTTCTGTCTTATCGCTTGCCTGGGCTTCGGCAGGTGATTCCGGCAATGCTTCTGAAGGGCAAGATTCTCTAGTTGCGGCTTGCGATGGTGATTGCGGCTGCTCTAGTGGCGCAGGCGCAATTTGGTTCTCCTGGGCGGCATTCAGATTGCCGCCGAAGTCGGCGATTTCTTTGGGGGTAGGCAGATCGTTCAAATCCTTCAGCTCGAACATTTCCAGAAAAAGCTTGGTGGTGGCATATATCAGCGGGCGTCCGGCGATTTCCCGGCGCCCCAGCACACGAACCAGTTTGCGTTCCAACAGTTGCCGCAAAACCCCGCCGCAATCCACACCCCGGATATGCTCGATATCGGCCCTGATAATCGGCTGCTTGTAAGCCACCAGCGCCAGTGTTTCCAGGGCGGCTTTGCTCAGCCGTTGAGGGGCGGGTTGCAGCATTCGCCTGATCCACTCGTGATATTCCGGACGGGAGCGGATCTGCCATCCGCCGGCCACTTCCAGCAGCCGGAAGCCTCCACCGCGTTGTTCATATTCATCGGCCAGCGCCTGCAAGGCGGCGCGAATCTCCCTGCTTTCGGCGGTTTCAATAATGACGCGCAGCTTGTCCATCGGAAGGGGTTCTTCGGCGACAAACAATAAACTTTCAATGATATTTTTCAGGTCGTGCATACCCAGGAAACTCTCGGTGAAACCATGTCTGCACAAAATAGAAGAACGCTCAGCACAGGCTTGTATAATCCTATGGAAATCTCCCTATCTTGAACTTCACCACTCGGACACTTGAACCGGGCTAAATACAACCATCCAGAAATTGCCATGCATCGATCGCTTCTATAAATAAAAGAGCCGGAGCGTGCCGCTTTGCGAGCTCTGGACGGCTCTTACCAGATTCATTTTCATTAATTCGAGCAGCGCCAGGAACGTAACAATGATATCATGGCGCTGCGGGTTCTGAGGAAACATTTCCAAAAAGGTGATCGATCCTTTCTCTTCCAGTACTTCGATAATGGCATTCATGCGATCCTTTACCGAAACCGTATCGGCGCTCAGATCGACGGTATGGTCTTTGGAAACTCTTTGCAAAATGCGTTGAAACGCCTCGATCAGCTCGAACAACCCAACTTGTACAAGCTCCTGCTCACCCTCGAAGTACTCTTTGTTGTTTGTGCGGCGCGTAAAGATCCGATCGCCGAGCATGTTTCGGTTGGCCAATTCCTCGGCAGCCGATTTGATCTGCAGATATTCAGCCAGAGGACGAACGATTTCCAGGCGCGGATCTTCTTCATCGTCTTCTCCGCCGTGATCGGGAAGCAGCATGCGGGATTTGATTTGGGCCAAGGTAGCGGCCATGAGAAGAAAATCACCCACATTGTCGATGTTCAGAAGCTTCATCCATTCCAGGTAGGCCAGGTATTGATCCGTGATCAGCGCCACGGGGATATCGTAAATGTCCACCTCGTTTTTTTTGATCAGGTGGACCAGGAGGTCCATGGGCCCCTCGAATATGTTTTCCAGTTTCACCTTGTATTCTTTTTCAAATATGTGCCTAACGTCGTCGCCCATGAGCTAGCCTGTTCTGGTTCTGGATGTTGACCTGCGGGTGCCGGAATGCCCTCATGCCTTCAGGCCCTTGATCAATAGGTGATTTTCAAGGCCGCACGTACCTCTTGCATGGTTTGCTTGGCCACCTGGGCGGCCTTGCAGCTACCGGCAGCGATGATTTCGGTTATCATCTCCGGATGTTCCTGATAATATCGACGTTTCTCATGGATTGGCCCCAGGGCTTGGATCAGATTGCCCCCCATTGCTTTTTTGCATTCTACGCAACCGATCTGAGCCCCGCGGCATTGGGCATGGATTTGAGCGGCGTCCGCCGGTCGTGTGTACAATTTATGAAACTCATAGACGTTGCAAATGTCCGGATCGCCGGGATCGCTGCGCTTGGCCCGTTGCGGATCGGTTATCATCTGCATGACTTTGGAGCGGACTTGTTCCGGAGTATCTGACAAAAATATGGCATTGCCGTAACTTTTGCTCATTTTGCGGCGATCGGTGCCCAAAATCTTGGGCGTGTGGGTGAGAATCGCCTCCGGTTCCGGAAAAACAGGCGTGTACAGAAAATTAAAGCGGCGTGCAATCTCCCTGGTTATTTCAACATGCGGGACCTGGTCCACGCCGACCGGTACCCCTTGGGCTTTATACATGATGATGTCGGCGGCTTGGAGCACGGGATAACCCAAAAATCCGAATGTGGACAGATCCTTGTTCTGGAGTTGCAGGATCTGGTCTTTATAGGTCGGGTTGCGTTCCAGCCAAGGCACCGGTGTGATCATGCTGAGGATGAGAAAAAGCTCGGCATGCTCGGGAATCCTGGATTGAATGAACAGGGTGCTTTTTTCCGGAGAAAGTCCTGAGCTCAGCCAATCGAGGACAAGCTCGTGTACAAAGGTTTGCATCGACCGGGGATTTTCATAATCTGTGGTCAGGGCATGCCAATCGGCCACAAAATAAAAACAGTCATATTGATCCTGCATGGCCACCCAATTGGTCAAGGCCCCTAGATAATTGCCCATGTGAAGTGCGCCGGTGGGGCGCATGCCGCTCAGAATTCTCTTTTTCCCATCCATTTGGTATTGATCGCTCCTCTGATATGCCACATATGGTATGCGGTTGGATGATCCAAAAACGCCACTGTACTGATTGAGCGCTCTTGAATCAAGAAAATTGTTGGTTGCATCAATCCGGCGAACTTGGACCGGTGGGACTGTTGGGATTGTCTTTCAGCCAGCGATGAACGAATCTGATTTCATCTTCACGCGTCTCGATCTGTCCGTTCAGCCTGGCATCCAGCAGCGTCTCGAGAATTTGGCGGAAAATCGGGCCCGGCTTCAAGCCCATTTCGATAAGATCTTTGCCGCCGAGAGCCGGCTGGGTTTTGCGCAGCAGGTTGTAATACTTGGATATGGCCTTTTTAGCGGCTTTCGCGCGGGTGGAGGCGATCATGAAAAGGATCAACTCGGTTCGATATCCATGCAGCAGATGGTAAAGATCGGCATCGCCAACAGGCAGTTTCTGTTCCAGGGTGACCAGGCAATTTTGAGCAGCCAAGCGCTGCTGACAAATGAGATTTTCATAGCGCGGCGCTATTTCAAGTTTCCGGCAGATTTCCTGAGACGCGTCAACGTCGAAGGTCCTGATCAGGACCATGAAATAAACAGTCCAGCGTTCATAGGGATCTTCTGTAAACAGCAGATCGTGCCAGGAAATGGCGCTTTTGACGGCGTTGAGCAGATCGATCGTGTTATTGTTCATATCAATAGCTTGATGAATCACTTTAAGCAGATCGAAATCCTGCATTCGAAGAAGCGCCGGAGTGGGGTTCTCCTCCTCAAGAATGAGCCGGATTTCCGTAAAGACGCGCCGACCGGAAAGACGCTTGAAAAAGTCCATCTTGACGGCATTGTGAATCAGATTGGCGGTAAGCTTTCCGATCGTGAAACCAAACCGCTGTTCAAAACGCAAGGCTCTGAAAACGCGCGTGGGATCTTCGACGAAACTCAAGTTATGCAATACGTGGATGGTTTTGTCTTTGATGTCCTTTTGGGCTGAAAAAAAGTCGATCAGTTGTCCGAATTTTTCCGGATTGAGCTGGATGGCCAAGGTGTTGATCGTAAAATCCCGTCGAAAAAGGTCCAATTTAATGGAGCTCATTTCCACATCGGGCAAGGCCGCCGGCGAGCGGTAATATTCCATGCGCGCGGTTGCCACATCGATCTTAAAGCCATCCTGGAATATAATGACCGCCGTTCCGAAAGCCTTATGCGTGTGGATCCGCGCACCGAATCGGGCGGCATAAGCTTTCGCAAAAGAGATACCGTCGCCTTCCACGACGATATCGATGTCCTCATTGGTGCGGTATAAAAACAGGTCCCGAACAAACCCGCCGACCACGTAGGCACTGTATGTCAAATCATTGGCGACCAGACCGATCGCTCTCAGCGTCTCTATGACCCGTGCGGACAACCTCTCCTGCATGAAATTGCCCACATTGCGGGTTCTTTTTTGAATGCTGTGCTTGAATGGATCCGGGGACTGATTGCCGTTCATTTGCGATTGCTGGACCAAAACCGTGAGCAGATCGGTGCGTGTGATGACGCCGACAATTTTTTCTTTTTCCATTACCGGCAAAATGCGTTGTTTATTTCCGATAATTTTTTCCTGGACCTCAAGAAGTTCGGCCTCGGGAGAAACTGAGGCTATTTCGGTGGTCATATAGTCTTTTACCGGGACATGTCCAAGATCATGATAGATTGCTTTTTCTATGACTTGGCGGGTGATAAATCCGAGCAAACGCTGATTGTCGCCGATTTTGCTGATCACCAGCAAAGCATTGATGTTGTAACGGGTCAGCAAAGTATTGGCTTGCGCACAACTGATATCGGCCTGGACCAGGATAGGCGGAGAAGACATCAAGTGGCGCGCCTGGCGTAGGCCCTTGACGTGACGGTGGATTTCGGTAAGCAAAGCTTGTTCCACCTGCGTCAATGTCTGGCCCTTGACGGTCGCGGCGGCCGCCGACGGGTGGCCGCCGCCGCCCAGCGGGCTGAGTATTTCCCCCACGTCCACATCATCGATTCGGCTGCGGCCCACCACATATACCTTGTTCTCCATCATGGCCAGCGCGAAAATGGCATTGATATTTTCCATTCGGACCATTTTGTGGATGAGGAAAGCAAAATCGGGAAGATAGTAATCAAAGGACACCGTCGTGACCACGATTTCAATGCCATTGATGATATATCGCGTGGCCGCCTGAATAAGATCATTGAGCAAACCGATTTGCTCGGGACTGATTTCCCTGGCAATCATGTTGCTTATAACCGCAATGTTGGCGCCTTTGGACACGAGAAAAGATGCGGCCTGCAGGTCCTCGGCGGTTGTAGAAGAGAAGGTGAAAGAGCCTGTATCTTCGTAGATTCCCAGGCACATGATGGTCGCTTCTTCGGCCGTGATGCTCAATCTTTTTTTTCGGATGATATCGGTCAGGATGGTTACCGTAGCGCCGGTGATGTGATGAATATCGTGGTGTCCTACAATATCATCCTTTTTGATGGGATGATGATCGTAAACATGGATTTCAAGGGATGGGTTTTGAAGTAAATCGGCCAGCTTGCCGATTCGATCGGCCCTGCGGGTATCCACCAGGACAAGACGCTTGACGCATGTCAAATCGATGTCCTTGACCTCTACCAGATTGAACAGATAGACCATGGATTGGATGAAGAAGTTGCGCAGATTTTTTTCCTGCGATCCCGGAAACACCACCAGCGCACCGGGATAAAGCTTTTGTGCGGCCAACATGGAAGCCAAGGCATCAAAATCCGCATTGATATGCGTGGTGATAACCGTCAGCCCATTTTGCGTCGGAGAAGCGTCCAAGCGGGGTGTCGATTGGTTCGAAGGCATGAAGTCCTCGTTTTATGACTCGGTTCTTCAATTCAATAGTCGGCCGGAAGCTTTGGTTTGGCAATCCGTGCCATTTTATGGTGGTATGTTAGTTGCATCAATTTGTCAATCCATGGCGGTGCAACTCCAAAAGTGCGCTGCAATAAAAGGGTTGTCGTTTAAGGTGTCTTCATGGTATTAAAATCATGAATAAAAATGACTGGCTAAGAAAAATCAACATCGGTTGCAACGATTGAGGGAACATGTGGATGCGGTTCGCTGAGCAGGATGCGACTGGTGAAAAGGTTGATTGCGTTCAGCTGCTTTGAAATGCACACAGAGCTTGGGAGAGTGCTATGCCGGTTTATCTTTGGGAAGGAAAAAATCGAAACAATCAAATTCAAAAAGGACAACTTGAAGCCGCAAATGAAGAAGCCGTCAAAGCCCATTTGAACCGGGTTCGAATCATCCCTAGCAAAGTCAAAAAAAAACCCAAAGATCTGTTTGAAGGTGTTTCTTTTCTTCAACCCAAGGTCAAAGAAAAAGACATCATCATATTTGCGCGCCAATTTTCGACCATGATCGATGCCGGTCTGCCGATAATCCAGTGCATGGATATCCTCCATTCTCAGCAGGAAAACGCCACTTTCAAAAAAATGCTCAAGGATATCAAAGATCAAGTCGAAGGCGGCTCCACTTTTGCGGATGCTTTAAAGCGTTATCCCAAGCATTTCGATAACCTGTTTGTCAACATGATTACGGCCGGCGAGGCCGGCGGTATTTTGGATGTGATTTTGAAGCGCTTGGCCGGGTATATGGAAAAAGCGGCCCGCCTCAAACGCAAAGTCAAAGGAGCCATGGTCTACCCCGCCATCACCATTGCCGTGGCGGTCATCGTGGTCGCGGTTATTCTGATCTTTGTCATTCCGGTATTCCAGGAGATGTTTGCCGACTTCGGCAGCAGTCTTCCCGGCCCGACACTCATCGTTATTGCCATGAGCGATTTCGTCAAATCGAAAGTCCATTTCATGGCCATCGGCCTGGTCATCTTCTTCTTTGCCTTCAAAAAGTACTACAGCACCAATAAAGGTCGCCTGGTGGTCGATGCCGCCATACTCAAACTGCCGGTGTTCGGCATGTTGCTACGTAAGGTGGCCGTGGCCAAATTCACCCGCACCATGGGCACCATGCTGGGAAGCGGTGTCGCCATTCTGGAAGCACTCGACATCGTGGCCAAGACCGCCGGCAACAAAATCGTTGAAAAGGCCATTTACACGGTGCGTTCCGGTATTTCCGAGGGGCGCACCATGGCCGATCCTCTGCAAGCGAGCGGCGTCTTCCCGCCCATGGTCTGCCAGATGATCGCAGTGGGTGAATCGACGGGTGCGCTCGATGCCATGCTGGAAAAGATCGCGGATTTCTACGATGAAGAAGTGGATCAGGCTGTAGAGAATCTCACCGCCATGATCGAACCGATGATGATTGTCTTTCTGGGAGTGATTGTAGGCGGATTGATTGTTTCCATGTATCTGCCCATCTTCAAAATGGCCGGCGCAGTCGGTGGTTGATCTTGCGGGGGATCACAACATCATTTGATCTCGAGGTTGACCAAAACGCAGTGGCGAGCTCCATCTTTACATCGCACGATTTTGCATCCGCATCCGGAACCCATCTTAAATTGAGATGGTTGATGTTTGTCCGGGTCGTCTTCACTGCCATCCTGTTGGGCGCCACACTGATTTTTCAGATGCGCCACCGCGATCAGGCCGTTGAGCCGGTGGTCACAATCTTTTATTTCTTGATTGCGGCCGTGTTCTTCCTCTCCATCCTGTATGGGATGATATTTCAGCGCGTCAAACGTCAGGCGCTTTTTGCCTACATTCAGATAGGCATCGATTCCTTCGTTGTCTCCTTGATCATTTTGATCACAGGCGGTTTCTACAGCATGTTCTCCTTCCTTTATCTGGTCGTGATCATATACGCCAGTATGATCTTATACATGAAAGGCGGCATCGCGCTGGCCCTGATCAGCAGTCTTCAATTTGCCGGACTGATATCGCTGCAGTTCCTTTCCATCATTCCCTTTGCGGATGCGGTTGAGGGATCCGGAGCCTTCAATCCGACCATCATGCAGATCATCTATAAGGTTCTCATTACCTCTTCGGCTTGCTTTGCAGTGGCATTTCTGAGCGGGTTGCTGACCGAGCAGAATCGAAAATCCCAGCACGAGCTCCGCGCCATGGAAGACCATGTGAAGAGGGTCGAAAAAATGGCCTATATGGGAGAAATGGCTGCCGGGCTGGCGCATGAAATCAAAAATCCGTTGGCTTCGCTGGTGGGCTCTATTCAGTTGCTGAGAGAGGATTTACATTACGATCAGGATCATCAGCGGCTGATGGAAATCGTCTTACGGGAAACGGACCGGCTCAGTACGCTGGTCAATGAATTCCTGCTTTTTGCGCGGCCGCCGGCGGGTAAACCGGAGATGTTGCATCTCCAGCAAGCCATTGAGGAAATCACCAGCCTGTTTGAAAGAGATACGAATCATTGCAAACGTTTCTCCCTCAAAAAGGCGCTTGATCCGGATGTGCATGTTGTTATGGACCCCGCCCACCTGCGCCAGGTGCTCTGGAACCTTTTATTGAATGCGGCCGAGGCCGTATCGCCTGGAGGTTCGATTGCGCTGCATACGATCGCGCTCAAGAACAACGAGGTGAGTATTCAGGTGCATGACGACGGGTGCGGCATGCCACCGGAAGTAGCCGGTAAAATATTCAATCCATTCTTTACCACAAAGCCGGACGGTACAGGTTTGGGATTGTCCATCGTTCATCGCATTCTTGAGGCGTATGAAAGTCGTCTGGATGTGCAAACCGAGCTGGGGTGCGGCACGACATTTTCTTTTTCTCTGAAGAGGTCTGGAAAAATCCGCTAGTTTCCCAACTGGCATCCCGCCATGATGTTATACGATTGTAGCGCCTGGGTGTAAAATATTTCATACACTTTCTGCTCCCCTTCACATTCTATAAGCTGTCGCCAACCCAACTAAGGCTTCCTGCTGGGACTTATGCGCTAAAAAACGGCGCGCGCGTTTAGCATATAGTGGCACGCATGTTGCTTATGAATAGCGCAATAGCTTTACCTAAGCTCTTTTTAACATAGCTCGAAAAAGGCAAATCATCCGAAAGGGTGAGACGCAAAGCCACTGGCCTAATTCCTGTTCCAGGGAAATGGCGGCAGGGTTGCCGGGCGAAGGCGACATCTCACAATCGAGACGCCGTTCGCACGGAACGAATCGATGGGAGATGTCATGTTTAAAAAACGCTTATCCCTTCCAAAAATTTTGCTGGCGACCGGATTTATTTGGCTCATCGCATTTTCTGCAATTGTCTCGGCCGCACAGGTCACGCTACAATGGGATGCCATTGATACGGTCCCGGACGGCTACCGGCTGTATCAACGCCTTTCAGGATTCGCTTACAACTATACAGAACCTGCATGGTCCGGCACAGACACGACTTGTGTGATCGAAAATTTGACCCCCGGTGCTTCCTATTATTTTGTCGTTCGGGCCTTTAAAGGCGCCGACGAAAGCGCTGACTCCAACGAGGTGCAATATACTGCCGCCGTTATTGTGGAGCCCGATTTAGACAGCGATGGTGATGGATGGAATGATGCTTTGGATGCTTTTCCTTACGATTCGCTTGAATGGCTTGATACCGACAGCGACGGTATTGGCAACAATGCCGATGAGGACGATGACGGGGACGGAATGCCGGACATATGGGAACTTGCGCATGGATTGAATCCGCTGGTTGATGATGCTTTTTCCGATTTGGATGGCGATGGAACTTTCAACATCGACGAATACACCCATGGCAGCGACCCGTCCAATGTGCCGGGTAATTCGGCACCGGCCAAACCCGTGCTCAGCCGGCCCCTCAATGGCGCCCGGACGGTCGGATTGACGCCCACCTTGATGACCGGGGTTTTTGCGGATGCCGATGGCGACAGCCATGCCCGGACATGTTATCAGATCAGCACCACCCCCGATTTCTCTTCTCTGGTCTTTGAACGGACTTACACGCGACATCTGACCGGGCTGAGGGTTCCGGATCTGATTCTTGATCCTGAAACCACTTATTACTGGCGCGTCAAGTTTTACGACAATCACAACAGTGCTTCCGAATGGTCCGATTTCTTCGAATTCGAGACCCTCGATTATGCGGCGGCCGGTGATGTGAACGGCAACGGTATCATCGATGTGCAGGAGTTCGGGCAAGCTTTCGATATCGATGAGGATGGCACGGCAGATGTACTTCAGTCCGGCCTGCAAGGGGTTGTCACAACGGATATTCACAATTTACGTGTGGCCGTGAAGCGTCTCAGTGC
Source organism: Desulfobacteraceae bacterium (assembly GCA_003599575.1). Classification (GTDB taxonomy): domain Bacteria; phylum Desulfobacterota; class Desulfobacteria; order Desulfobacterales; family Desulfosarcinaceae; genus Desulfatitalea. Next base: position 55,313 of record QZKV01000090.1, read on the forward strand.
TGATGTGCAGGTGATCGGAGTAATGGCGCTGGATTTGGATGAACTGCCGCCGGCAAATAACCAACCCGAACAATTGACCGGGATCATCAGTTTCAAACTGCTGCTCTTGAATGATGCTTCAACCGCGGTGGTTACCATCTTCTTCTCACAGCCGGCGCCCCCCGATGCCAAATGGTTCAAGTTCGAGCCCGATGAGGGGTGGTCCGACTATGCCAATGCGGTTTTCAGCCAGGATCGCAAATCGGTCACCCTGGTTTTGGAAGATGGCGGTGTGGGTGATCAAGATGGCGTTCGCAACGGCATCATCGTCGATCCTTCCGGCCTGGGCTACAGCACTCAATCCTCGGAACCATCAAGTTACGCGCCGGCGGATGCGGGTGGATTGAGCTGCTTTATCGCTGCGGCATGGCCTGGAGATGCGAAATGGGCTGGCAAGGCGGTTCTCCTGCTGGCGGTGATAGCGATCCTGTTGGGGCAAGCGGCCCTTTCCCCAATCCGCTTCCGTGACCGCGAAATATAAGACACGAAAATCCATCTGGATTGAACCAGCCAGGACCCGGGTTTCCGAGCGGAAATCCGGGTCTTTGCTTAAGAAAGTCCCGAATCTCACCCCGGGTCAAATCCTGCCGAGGGCCAGGGTGTTCAATCCCAAAATAGGGTCACCTATTCTGAGGATGAACCCTGCCCACCCGCCCATGACTTTAAAATCGCCTGAAAGTTCTGGGGACATCCATAGGATCGTTGGGCCGGTGGGCATTACTCGATCACATGTCCAAAACGGGCATCTGCTTCGATGGTGATGCGGTTCAACTCATCCTCCAGGGCCTGCGCGCAGTCTTGCATTTGATCTGGATCGCTGCCGCCGGGCACCTGGATGGGGTTGCCATAAATGAGGATACACGGGCTGGCCGGGTAAGGAAGGATGAAACGATCCCAGCTGTTGAAGACTTTGCGCTGCTGGGCACTATACGTGACCGGCACGATGGGATACCCCGTCTTCTGCGCCAAAAAAATAACTCCTGGTTGCACCTTTTCGCGCGGCCCCTGGGGGCCGTCGGGAACCACGCCGCCCGGCCGGTGGCCTGTACGCATTCTTTTTATCATGCTTGCCAAGGCCCGAGTGCCCCCTTTGCTTGTCGACCCCCGCACGGTCATTTGACCCTGGCGCTGCAATATCCGAGCGATTATTTCACCATCGGCTGAATCGCTCACCAATACGGCCGCCCCCAATCTTTTGTGGGCATAGGTGATCAGAAGAATGCGCGCATGCCAGAAAGCCAGGATAAACCGTCGCGAGGCCAAAATTTCTTCAATTGGTTGGCGGCCCCGGATCTCGATCCTGGAACCGCCCAGCAGCACATCGATGAACAATTTGCCGGCCAGACCGATCAATCGCCACTTCATATCCGAAGCGCCAGGCCTCTTCTTAAACAGCATGATCGCACCCCATCAAGGAACATGCGATCCGGGCGACGTTGCGCGAGGCGCCGTTTTGGCCCAAGCGCTGTCTTACCAGCGCCAATTCCTTGCATACCTCGGAATAGAGTTGGGGATCTGAGACCATGGAATAGGCGGCCTGACAGATTGCTTCCGGGGTGGCTTCATTTTGAACCAATTCGGGTACGATGCGCTTCCCCGCGATCAGGTTGACCAGGCCGATGTGTTGAACGTGGATCAGCGCCCGGCCCAACCAGTAACTCAATGGCGAAACCGCATAGGTAATGATCATGGGTGTGCCGCAGATAGCGGCCTCCAAAGTCACTGTTCCGGATGCCACGATGGCCAGGTGGCACCGCGGGAACAATTCACTGACCGGTTCATGGCTGATTTCCGCGTGCCGGAGTTGATGGTCGTTCAGAATGGAACGAATCAGCGCGTCATTGATGGAAGGGGCACAGGAGACCACAAAGCGGAGGTTCGTCATTTTATCCTGCAGACGCCGGCCGGCTTGGAGCATCAAGGGCAGGAGGCTGCGTACTTCCGATACGCGCGAGCCGGGCAGAAATCCAATCACCGGCGCGTTATGATCCGGCAATGCCGCCAGGCGAAGCGGGACCCTGCCGGTAGTGGAGTCCATCAGGGGATGGCCCACGAAAGAGACCGGTACATTGTGCTGTTCATAAAACGCTTTTTCAAAAGGCAGGATCACGGCCATATGATCTGCCCGCTTCTTGATTTTGTTGACCCGCTTGGAGCGCCAGGCCCATACTTGGGGACTGATATAATAAAGCACCGGTACGCCCAATTTCTTGGCTGTGGCGGCCAAATGGAGGTTGAAATCGGGGAAGTCGATCAAAATTAAAAGGTCGGGTCGCAAACCGGACAGCAACCGTTTGAGTTGGGCCATGGCTTTCATGATATGAGAAAGCTTGGCGATCACTTCGGTAATGCCCACCACCGCAAGCTGATCTGCATCCACCAGGATCTTCGCCCCGGCCGCCCGCATGGCCTTGCCGCCCATGCCGCAGACAAAAACCGGACCGTGCTGCTCGTGCAAGGCATGGATCAAATGCGATCCGTGAAGATCTCCGGATGCTTCGCCGGCAACCATTACAACCGATTTGAGTGTCATAGATATACTACCGCACCAGCCGTTCACTGGTCTGCTGAATTTGATCCATGATGCTGAGTGCGATTTTCAAAGCATCCCTTCCCATCTGCCCGGTCACTTCGGGCACCCTTCTTTCAATCACGGCTTTAACAAAAGAGTGAATTTCATCATCCAGTGCATCGGCGTGCGAAAAGCTGCGTTGCTCGACCGCCATGCCCGGTATCACTCCCTCGTTTTTAGGTCCTTCTTGACGGATAAAGGTGATTTCGCGGTTGGCAAAATTGACGGAAATGTAGGCTTCTTTTTGAAAAAGCCGGATTTTACGTTCATTTTTCATCGAGATGCGGCTGGCGGTCACATTGGCGATGCAGCCGCTCTCAAATTCCAGGCGCGCATTGGCGATATCGACTGTCCCCGTGATCACTGGAATACCGGCCGCATGGATGCTTTTGATACCCGAGCGGACGAAGTTCAATATGATATCGATATCGTGGATCATCAAATCGAGCACGACGCTGACATCCAATCCGCGTTCCTTGAACATGCTGAGCCGGTGCGATTCGATAAACAGCGGCTGGTGCACGATGCCTTGCAAAGCGACCACCGCCGGATTGAAGCGTTCCAAATGTCCGACCTGGATGATGCAACCGTGCTGCTCAGCCATTTGAATCAAATCATCGGCCTGTTGAAGGGTGGTTGTTATCGGCTTTTCGATCAAAACATCCACGCCTTGATCTATAAAGTCGCGGCTGACCGCATAATGGGATTCCGTGGGCACAGCGATGCTCACCGCATCCACCTTGCCGATCAGGTCCGGATGATGATAATAGGCCGCAGTACCCAAATGGCCTGCAATTCTGTCGGCCTGGGCTCGGTCGGCATCCACCACACCGACCAATTCCACATCCGGCTGGCGGGCGTATTTTTCAGCATGAAATTTCCCCAGGTATCCGACCCCGACGACACCGACGCGAAGCTTACGCTTGCTGAGGCCGGAGGGACGCTTTTTTGGATTCATAATCAGCTCATGGGCAGGGAAAACACCTGCATTGAAGTGCAAGACATAGAACACAGCGGGCAGTGTTCAACCTTCATGCGCCTGGGTCATCTCTTGTCCATCAAAGCCGACAATGGTGATACCCACCTCGTTGGCCCGCTGGATCATGGTGGGACGATCAAAAACCACGGTCTTGCCTGCTTCCACAGCCAAGGCTTTGACTTTGGCCTGCTGCATCGTATGGATGGTACCCAGCCCCACGGCCGGGATATCGAAGCGTGTGTCCTGAGTCGGTTTACAGACTTTGACAACGACGGCCTGCCCTTTACCAAGGGCGCCTCCCCTGGAAATGGCGGCATCGGTCCCCTCGATCGCCTCGACGGCCAGTATGCTGCCGCGGGCCACCACCACGCATTGGCCAATGTCCAGGCGTCCAACCTCCTTGGCAATTTTCCAGCCGAGGCGCATGTCGTCACGTTCGGTGCGCGACGGTTTTCGCCTGGTCCATACGCCGGCCGGCGCCAATAGCTCGGGAAGCAAAAAGGTCGAGGATTCGATTCGTATGCCCTCCTCCTCGAGCAGGTCGGCAAACGCTCTCAGAATGGCATCATCATGGGTGTGGCGCATGCGCGCCAATAATGCGATGGCCTTCGTGTCCGGGCGAAAGTGGGTCAGCAATCGCACCTTGGCCACCCCCCCGATCATAACGGCCTGGGTGATGCCGTGTTGGCGGAAGAACTTGATGATGCGTTTGATTTGTCCAACATAGAGCCATTCAAAGATATGGACTTGCTGCGCCAAAATCGGATCGGTTTCACCTCGGTATCCGACGGCATAGACCTGCCATTGTTTTTCCCGCGCCGCCCGGGCGAACAAAAAGGGGAATTGACCGTTTCCCGCAATCAGGCCGATTTTCTGAGTCATTGCATTCACTCGATTTCGGATGGTCAGCGGGTGATGCCGCGTTCGGACGACTTGATGAAATCGATGAAATTTTTAACTTCAGGAATGGGTTCAACTTCCGCGGCAACCCGTTCGATGGCCTCATTCAACGTCAACCCGATTCGAAAAATCAAGCGGTAGGTCTTCTTGAGTTGAGAGACGGCCGCTGCGGAAAAGCCGTGCCTTTTCAAACCTACCTGGTTCAATCCGTGGAGGGTTGCGCGGTCCCCTACGGCCAGGACGTACGGCGGTATATCCTTGACCACCGCGGACTTGCCGCCGACAAAGGCATATTCGCCCACGCGAACGAACTGGTGGATGGCCACCAGACCCCCGATGCTGGCAAAATCGCCGATGTGGATATGGCCGGCCAGGGTGGCGGCATTGGACATGACGACGCAGCGTCCCACTTTGCAATCATGGGCGACGTGGGTGTAAGCCATCAGAAGGCAACTATCGCCAATTTGCGTCAGCCCGCCGCCCGATTGGGTACCCCGATGAATGGTCGCAAATTCCCGAATGGTGCAGCCGTTGCCGATCTTGACCCAGGTCTCTTCATCCTTGAATTTGACGGCTTGGGGTGGGGCGCCGATGGCGGCATATTGGTAGATTTTGCAATTGGAACCTATTTCCACATACGGGTCGATCACGACATGAGACAGGATTTGGGTCCCTGCACCGATTACCACATGATCGCCGATGATGGAATAGGGCCCAATGGTGACCCCCTCACCGATTCGAGCTTTGGAACTGATGATTGCCGTTGGATGGATCATGCTTGTTTACCCTTCGAAAGTAGCCATGAGTTGTGCCTCGGCGGCGACCTGGCCCTCTACTTTGGCCGAGCCGGACATCTTGATGACCTTGGCACGTTTTTTCACGATTTCCAATTCCAGAATCAATTGATCTCCCGGTACCACTTGTTTCCTGAATCGAACTTGGTCCAATCCCATAAAATACATGAGAGTGCCTGCGTCTAAATTCGGCATGGAGTGGAAAGCCAGCACCCCGCCTGCTTGGGCCATAGCCTCGATGATCAGCACGCCCGGCATAATGGGGGTCCCCGGAAAATGTCCTTGGAAAAACGGTTCATTGATCGTCACATTCTTCAATCCGATGATTTTCTGATCTGGAACGCACTCCAATATCCGATCGATCAAAAGAAAAGGATAGCGGTGCGGAAGGTGTTTCATGATGGATCGAATATCCATAGGAAGGTCCATTGCGCGGCTCCTCGCGTGTTGTTTTGTGCACCCTCAAGAAAGGTTAATCTTGATCAGGCTTGCCCTTCGAGTTGAATTTTTCCAATTGGGTCAACCGGTTTTCCAAAGCCCGGACCTGTTTTTGCAGCTCAGGCAGATTGGGTAAGACCGGTTGAACACGAAGCCAGGTCCGATGGGGCATGGCCGCCATACCGCCGGAAACAATCTGTTGGTCGGGGACCGAATGGGCCACGCCTGTTTTCGGGCCGACGATGGCGCCGTTACCGATCGAGATATGACCGCTGATGCCGGCTTGGCCGGCCAGGATGGCATGATGACCGATGGTGGTGCTGCCGGCTATGCCGACCTGAGCGATCAGGAGGGTATGCTCCCCCACAACGACATTATGCGCGATATGCACCTGGTTATCGGTTTTGACGCCTGTTTTAATCCATGTCTTTCCGAAACTGGCCCGGTCGATGGTATTGCTGGCTCCGATTTCAACATCGTCATCGATCTGGACGATGCCGAGCTGAGGAATTTTGTGGTGCCGACCGCCATCTTGTACAAACCCATAGCCGTCGCTGCCGATCACCGTACCGGCATGGATGATCACACGGCGGCCGATGCTGCAACGCTCCAGGATCGATACATGGGGGTAAACAACGCTGTCATCACCGATGACCACATCGTCTCCGACCACCACCAGCGGATGTATAATTGTATTGTGTCCGAGAATGATCCGAGCCCCGAGAACCGCGCCGGGACCTATGGATACATGCCTGCCGAACATACAGCCTTCTCCGACAACCGCGGTCGGGTGGATACCGGCCGGCGGTTGCTTGGCAGGATGAAATTTTTCCAAAACACGCGCAAAAGCCAGACGCGGGTTATCCACCCGGATCAGGTTTCTGGAAGCATCCGAAAATTCCCTGGGCACCAGCAGCGCCGCGGCCTGCGTGAGCGCAATGCGTTTCAAGCCCGGGCCTTTTTCTGCGAATGTGATCTGGTGCGCGTCTGCGGCATCTATGGGGCCTGCACCTTCAATCACGCAATCCGGATCTCCGAGCAGTTCCCCACCCACCCATTGGGCGATATCGCGTAATAGGGCAGCCATCCGCTTATTCCTTGGGGCCTTGATTCTTTTTGCCCTGCTTGGCGTATTGGGTGTTGTATATTTTGACGATCTCGTCGGTGATATCCACATGCCCAGGCGCATAAACGACGCTGATATCTTCGAGAATCAGCAGATATCCTTCTTTTTTGCCGTGGTCTTGGATGATTTCAAGCACGCTTTGGCGCACTTCGTTTACCAGTTGAAGCTGGAGTTCCTGGATCCTACGGTCGTACTTTTTTTTAAGCGCCTTCACATCATCGATTTTGCGCTCCAATTCCCATTTTTGCTCTTCGCGGGCTTGCTTGCTCATGACCCCTGTGTCTTGCTCCAGCCTTTTTTCCAAGGCCTTGATTTCTTCTCCATTTTGTTTAAGATCCTGTTCCATTCGCTGCCCTTCGACATTGATCTTGTCTCGGGCGGCTTTGCCGGCCGTTGAATTTTCAAAAAGTTTCTGAAAATTAACCGTTCCGATTTTGGCAACATCCGCACAGAATCCGAAAGGGATAGCAATGGTCAAAAGAAAAGCGGCCAGGAGAATCATCATCGTTATTGTCTTGCGCAATTGCATGGCACCTCCTCGATCAGGTTTTTGCGGCTGGGTGTATTTCAGCACCTTATGCCGTCTACTTTTGGAATAAAACGGCATTGTTTGCAAGGAATTTTGTTTAGAATGAGCCACCCAGACTGAATTCCCAGTTACCGCTGGGTTCACCCTCCCGGCGGTCCAAAATGATTCCATATTCAACACGAATCGGAGCAATGGGCGACAGCCAACGTATTCCCAACCCCGCGCTTTTACGCAAATCGGTCAAATCGATGCCGCCATCATATACGTTGCCCATATCATAGAACACAACCCCGTTGATGCCGGCGTCCTTGATCAACGGAAAAATCAATTCCAGGTTCATTTGGACCATCGTTTCGCCGCCTACTTTGAACTGCTCTTTTTCCACAGCCACACCTTGATAGCCGAATCCGCGCAGCGAACTGATCCCGCCCAAATAGAATTTTTCATAGTCCGGAAGGATTTTGTTGGAGTCATTCTCCCGGACAAAGCCGATTTTGGCGTTGGCGAAACCGACCAAGGACTTATAGAGCGGTATGAACCACATGGTCTGCCCGACCATCTTGTTGAAGCCGATGTCCCCTCCCAAGCCGGCATATTCATAATAAATGCTGTGCCGGGACCCCTCGGTCGTGTTGAAGATGCGATCGCGGGAATCGTAGATCAGGCTGGCATTGACGCTGCTGGTGATGTTGGTGCCTTCCAAGGCACTGATGGTCGGATCGACCTGGATCGGGTTTCCATCAAGGTCTGTCCTAATCGTGATTTCGCTTTGATCCAGGCGGTATCCCAAACGCACATGGGTGTAATCGGCGAGAGGATATCCGAACCCAAGACTGCCGCCTTGGCTGTGGCGATCATAGCCGTTGTTATCGTACTCCTTCTCTTGGTTATAGGCGGAAATCGAGCCGCTGAATTGGGAATCGAACAGGTGCGGTTCAGTGAACCCCAGTGTAAACCTGCTGGTGCGACTGCCGATCGATCCTGAGAAATCAAGGACCTGACCGCGGCCGAACAAATTGCGCTGGGCAATGGAACCCGTCAGAAACACATTTTCATCCGTACTGTATCCGGCACCGAAGGTGAACGTGCCGGTTGGTTTTTCGGTCACATCCAGCTTGAGAATCATCGTATCGTCTGCGCTGCCCTTGAGCGTATCGACCTTGATGTCTTCAAAGAAATCGAGCCTGTACAGGTTGCGGATACTGCGTTTGAGCTCCTTGCCGCTGAAAAGGCCCCGCTCGTGGACATGCAGCTCACGGCGAATCACTTTGTCGCGCGTTCGGGTGTTGCCGGTGATAAGGATCTTTTCGAAATAGACTTGCTCGCGTTTTTCGGCGGTAAAGGTGATATCCACCACCCTTTTTTCCTGATCCTGATTTATCCTGGGGGAAATATCGGCGTATGCATAGCCTTGATCGGCATACAAGTCTGTCAAGAAAAGCACATCGTTGCGAATTTTTTCGCGGTTAAAGAAAGTTTCTTTGGCGATGTCCAGCTGCTGGAGAATCTGCTCCTTAGGCAAGACCAGATCCCCGGCGACATCCACTTGGCCGACCTTGTAGCGTTCCCCTTCATCGATTTTGAAGGTAATCCGGATGCCCGTTTCCTGGATGTCGATCTGAGGTTCGCCAATCCTAGCGTTGATATATCCCTTATTGCTGTAAAAAGCATTCAGCCTGGCGACATCCTGATCCAGCGCGGCCCGGTTTAAATCACCGGAAGAGGTCAGCCAGTAAAAGAGGCCCTTCTCTGATATGTTCAGAGTTTTTTTGAGTTCTTTACTGCTGAAATCCCTATTGCCTTCGAATCCGATCTCGGTGACATACAGTTTCGGCCCTTCTTCGATAATGAAATCCAAATCGGCCTGGTTGTTGTCCAGTGGCTTGATGCTATAATCCACCTCTATTTTATGATAATTCTTCTCTTTGTACAAATTTTCGATCTGGTTGATATTGCTTCTTATTTTAAAAACATTGAGAATCGCGCCGGTCGTAATGGTCAGGTTGTTGCGGATTTCCTCTTCTTCGATATAGGAGTTGCCGCGAATATTGATCCGGCGAATGGTCGGTTTTTCTTTCACATGAAAGATGACCGCCAGTCCCCCGGCCGTCCGCTGAGTCTCCACGCGGACATCGTCAAAGTAGCCCATGTTATAGACGGCCCGCAGGTCCTTGGACAGCCCATCCGGTTTGAACACATGTCCTTTTTGGGTGGTGATGACGCGCAGGATGGCGTCTGACTCGATCCGCTGATTGCCTTGGATACGGATATCGCTGACAATTTGGCGTTGAAACAGCTTATGTCCGATGCGTTCGGCTATTTCATTGGTGACCGTCACCAGATTTTCCAAATTCCGGCCCTGAGCAAAAAACTGCTGCGGTGTGGCATCTCCTTCGGCGGGCATTAATCGGACATCCAGGCTGAAATTGTCACCGATGAGGGTAAACGTCCCCCAAAGCACGTGATCCGCATTCAGCTGCCGGGCCTTGCGCCTGATCTGGTCGAGGCTTCCGGATACCGAAGGGTCTTCGCCGGGAGCCATCCTGTCCGGAGAAAGGGTGTCGGCGCCGGCTTCTTTAAGTCTTTGGGCGATGACTTCCGCAATGCTTCCGGTCAGATACGAAAGATCCTGCTGCGCATTGATTCGAAACGGAAAGACCAATACCCTGACAGGTTCCCTGTCGCTTTCCACCCTCGCGGCAATCTCACTGGGATCAACCGAGGCGAAGATTAGAAGAAGGGCACAGACTACTGGAATATGGCCGAGCGTCAATTTGAATTTGAACATCGGATCGCCTTTTAGAATCCTCCGTCGTATTTAACCGCGCCTGTCGCAGGGAAGTCTCATATTCATTTTCCATCTCTGGATGGTAGCTGGTCAAGGTATTGGAGTTGTCCATCCGATATGGTCGCTTGGCGTGACATCAATGAAGCCAGTTCCATGTTGTGGGTTACAACGACCATGGCCATCCCCATCTCACGATTGAGTTCCAGCAACATTCGATGGATTTGCTCACTGTTTTTTTTATCCAAATTTCCGGTCGGTTCATCCGCCAGCAGAATGGGAGGTCTGAGCACCAGGGCCCGTGCCAAGGCCACTCTCTGTTGCTCGCCACCCGAAAGATCGGTGGCCTTATGAAGGCGCCTTTCGGAAAGTCCGACGCGGTCCAGCATTTCTGTGGCCATTTGTGCGGCCTGGGTCTTGTCCATGCCTTGGATCAGAGCAGGCATCAGGGTATTTTCAAGAGCTGAAAATTCCGGCAGCAAATGATGGAATTGGAATACGAATCCGATCGTTTGATTGCGGAAGCGCGCCAGGCGCAGGTCACTGTACTGAAGCACATCTTCGGATTGAAAGTACAAGCGACCGCTGTCCGGTCGATCCAGTGTTCCCAGAATATGCAACAAGGTGGACTTGCCGATGCCCGATGCACCTACCACGGCCAGTGTTTCCTGCCGGCGCAGTGTAAGATGCAGGTTATTGAGTACCCGCAAACGTGTATTGCTGCTTAAAAAGCTCTTGCTCACTCCCCAAGCCGTTAACAACGCATCATCCGGCGCTTGACTTTCCATCCGGGCTGAGCGGGGCGGCAATTCGTTTTCAACCATAGCGGATCACCTCTACCGGATTGAATCGGGAGGCTTGCTGGGCCGGATAGAGGGTGGCCAAAAAGCTGATCAGCATGGCGGATAGAGCTACCAGCACCACATCGGTGAGTTTCAGATCAACGGGCAAAGCGGTAATGTAATAGACATCACCCGGCAGCCGTATAAACTCGTAGGCGTCCTGTAAAAAACACAATGTGGTTCCGAGAAATATGCCCATGCCGGTACCGATCATCGCGATCATCACCCCTTGCAGCACAAAGATCCTTCTAATGCTCCTGGTCGTGGCTCCCAATGTCCTGAGGATTGCAATGTCCTTGATCTTTTCGCCGACCATCATCACCAGTGAACTGGTGATGCTGAAGGTGGCCACCAACGTGATGAGCGTCAACGTAATGAACATGGCGGCTTTTTCCAGTTTGAGCGCGGAAAAAAGATTTTTGTTCAACTGCGCCCAGTCCCGAATGCGGTAGGTTTCATCAACGCGGGCCGCTATCTGGCGCTTGACGGCCGTTGTTCGAAAAATTTCATTGACCCGGACCTCTATCGCGCTGGCGGTCCCCCTGGCATGGGATAGTGTCTGGGCATCTTCCAAGCGTATAAAAACCAGGCTGCCGTCATATTCATACATGCCGGTTTGAAAAAAATCGATCACTTCAAACCGTTTCATATAGGGGACGAATCCTGCCGGCGCCAGAAAACCCTTGGGAGAGATCACAAAGACGGTGTCGCCTTGGATCAATCCCAGACTGCGCGCCAGATCCCGGCCCATAATCATTGGCGGCGGGTTGTTTTGGGACTGTGGTCCGGATGCCGCAGCGGCAACCGGCAGCAATTTTTCAAAGGACTTTATTCTCAAACCCTTGGCTGCCGCCGCCGGATCAACTCCCTTGAGCAATGCGCCGGAAGCGCGACCATCGGATCGCAGCATGACCTGGAGCTCTTCAACCGGCCAAGCCGACTCTACACCCGGGGTACGTTCGGCCAATGCGGCTACTTGCCTGAAATTTGGGATGGGTTGCCCCACCCGATCGATGATCAGATGGGGTTCAATGCCCATGATCCGATTTTTAAGGTCCGATTCGAATCCGGACATCACCCCGATGACCACAATCAATGCACTTACTCCGATCGTCACACCGGTGATGGACAAGAGGGTGATCAACGACAGGATGGTTCTTTTGGGTTTTGGCTTGAAATAGCGTCGGCTTATGAAAAATTCGAATCGCATCGGGCTCTCTATCGGCGTGTACCGGCCTGCCGGCCAGTCGCAAATCCGGGAATTCGCCTGCAAAAGCAATCACTGATATTTTGGCTTCATGTGCGGGAAGAGAATCACCTCCCGAATAGAAGGTGAATCGGTCAACAACATGGCCATTCGATCGATGCCGATTCCCTCGCCGGCCGTGGGGGGCATTCCGTATTCGAGTGCTTCGATGTAATCCTCATCCATCTGGTGGGCCTCTTCATCACCGGCCTGGCGGTCAAGCACCTGCTGTTCAAATCGACTGCGCTGATCTTCGGGGTCATTGAGCTCCGAAAAGCCGTTGGCTATTTCAAAACCGGCGATGAATAGCTCAAATCGCTCTGTTGTGCCCGGATCGGATTCGCTCCGGCGCGAAAGTGGAGATACCTCCACGGGGTAGCCGGTGATAAAAGTGGGCTGAATCAGTTGCGGCTCCACCAGGACATCGAATATCTTGGTGATAATTTTTCCAATGGATCGGGTCTTGGTCAAATGCACGCCTTTTGCGGAGGCAAACTCAATCAGCTTTTGCCGGTCGGTCATCCATGCGGGATTCACGCCGCCCAGTTTTTCCATTGATTCGGTCAGGGTCATCCGCTGCCAAGGACCTTGGAGCTGGATTTCCCGGCCCTGGTAGACGATGGTGGTCGTGCCTAGAACCTTTTCGGCCACTGAGGCAAAAAGAGTTTCGGAAAGGGCCATAAGATCCTGATAGGTCGCATGGGCCTGGTAAAATTCCAGCATGGTGAATTCAGGATTATGTTGGGTGGAAATCCCTTCATTGCGGAAATTGCGATTGATTTCAAAGACGCGTTCAAAACCGCCCACCACCAAACGTTTAAGATAAAGCTCGGGCGCAATCCGCAGGTAAAGATCCATATCCAGCGCATTGTGATGGGTTGCAAAGGGGGTCGCTTCGGCACCGCCGGCCAGTGGTTGCATCATCGGCGTTTCCACCTCCAGGTAATCCCGCTGGAGAAAGAAATCGCGTATTGCCTGAATGGCGCGGCTGCGCGTTATAAAAATGCGCTTTACATCACCATTCATGATCAGATCCACATAACGCTGACGGTACCTTTTTTCAGGATCCTTCAAGCCGTGGAATTTTTCGGGCAAGGGGCGTGTGGCTTTGCATAAAAGCACCAGGGAGGTGGCCAGCAAGGTCCATTCACCGGTTTTGGTTTGAAATAAGGTGCCCGTCAGGCCGACAATGTCACCGATATCCAACCGTTTGAAAAGCGCGTAAGCCTCCTCACCGAGCTTGTCCTTGCGGATATAAGCCTGCATCTGCCCGCTGTAATCGCGAAAACGCACAAAGGCCGATTTACCGAAACTGTTAATGGCCATCATACGTCCGGCCACGGCGAAGGTGGTATGCAAAGCCTCGTCCGGCCTGTCATCCATGGATTGTTTTATGCCGGCCACAGTATGGGATACCTGAACGCCGCTGGGGAAAGGATTGATACCTTCGGCCCGCAACATTGCCATTTTTGCTCTGCGCTGCGCAAGCAAATCGGCCGGTTTGTCATCTTCCATGGCAATGCCTCTATATGCAGAAAACGGGTTTCTCGATGTTCCCTCCGAAACATCGCACCCGTTGACTCGAGAATTCCAACCTGTCAATTAAGCTGATTTTGCTAACCCATTTGGGCAGATGTGTCAAGGCCAAGTTTCCTATGGCCCGCCGCGATCATCCCTTTCCTCCTTAAATATTCGGGGTCGGTATCGGGGTCGCAATCGAATTCGATATCGATGCCGATTCCGATTCCGATACCGACCCCGAGGCCGACCAATTCACCAACTAAACAAACCCCCAAAGCGGTGCGTATTGAAGACAAGATTATACGTCCCTGAATTTATGCCTTCGAGCACTTAGCTTGCGGTTAGTCACCCTTTGGCGTCGACCAGCCCCCGTGGATGGGTGGTCACTTGCCCAAGCGATGCCCGGGCAAGCCCTGCGACTTCGACATCGCCGAACGCTGACGCAGGGTTGGGTTCGTAACGCGATTCGGTGGCATTTTTCAAAAGAGTCGTCTGCTTGCTTCGTGAATGTCCATCGAGAATTGCTGCGCCAGGAATTTGAGATTTGACTTTATTGGGACCTGCTCTTAGGATAGACAGCTTCAAAGCCGTGAGAAGATTGGATAAGCATGATCATTCAACGTTACATATTCAAAGAGTTCCTGCCGTCGTCCGGCATCAGCCTGGTCTTTTTCTCGTTTATTTTCATCATGTCACAACTTCCCGATATTACAAACTACGTTGTCAATTTCCAAATCGGGATGTCAACAGTGGTGCTCTTGCTGCTCTATTCAATGCCCTATTTCCTTCAGTTCACCATTCCCATGTCGGTCATGATTGGTGTACTGCTCACCTTTTTACGGATGTCCGGGGACATGGAAATTTTGGCCCTGAAAGCCGGTGGCGTGCATGTGTATCGATTTTTACCGCCGGTTTTGATATTCGGATTGATCGGCACCCTGCTGACGGCCTACATGGCCATATTCGCATTGCCTTCGGGTCGCAAGCAATCCAAGCTGCTGTTGTATGAGGTGGCTGCGGCTCACGTGGACATCGCCCTGAAACCAAGGCAGTTTGTGGATATCTCCAAAGATGTGATCATGTATGTTCATGAGATCGACAACGCCACCAAGGTGCTTTCGGATATTTTCATCGAAGACCGGCGATCGGCAAAGCTGAAAGCTACTGTCATCGCACCGGAAGGCCGGTTGTTCTTCAATCCCGGACATGCCGCAGCCAACCTGAGACTGTTCAACGGGACCATTCACCAAGTTGATCTGGTCGAGCATCGGGCCAATACAATTCATTTCAAATCATACGACTTGAGCCTGGACCTGAACCGCAGCAATGAAACCTTGAAGAAAGACGGTGAACATGTACAGGAAATGAGCTTGTCCAAACTTCGCCACAAGATACGATCGGCGCAGCAAAAAGATGGCGCCTATTTCAAGGCGCTGAAAGAATGGCATAGAAAATTTTCATTGCCGGCCGCCAGCCTGGTCATGGCTTTGCTGGCAATGCCCCTGGGCATCCGGGCGCGTTCATCCCAGCGCGCTTATGGGGTCGGATTGGGACTTTTCTTTTTTTTGCTTTATTACGTGATGCTGTCCGTAGGTTGGGTGCTGGGCGAATCGGGCGTTTATCCTCCCGTGATGGGAATGTGGGTGCCCAACGCGGTTATTCTGGCTGCCGGTTTGGTCATGCTGGTTCGCACGGCACAGGAAAAACCGCTCTTGCTGCCGAGAATGCCCAGTTGGTTAAGACGATTGCAGCTGCGCAATCCATGGATTCAACATAGAAGCAACAGTCAGCCAGAACAAAAGCAATGACCATCATCGGGCGCTATATCACAAAAGAAATCGGTAAATACTTCGGAATTATTCTCCTGATTGTGGCCGGGATATATCTGACGGTCGATTTCATCGGAAAATTCGACAATTTCATGGAAGTTGGTCTTCCCTTGCAGCGTGCAATTCTTTATTTTATCTATAAATTTCCCTTGATCATGGTCCAAATCACTCCGGTCGGCATTTTGTTGGCAGTGATGATCACTTTCGGTCTGATGTCCAAGAACAAAGAATTGCTGGCCCTGCGGGGCAGCGGTGTGAGCCTGGTCTCTCTGACAGGCCCGATTGCACGATGCGGATTTGCGGCCACCCTCTTGATGTTCCTTATCGCCGAAGGCGTGATGCCGCTCACGGCATCTCAGGCAAACCAGATCTGGTTGCAGGAAGTCAAAAGACATAAGGGCGCAGGTGTACGCCAAAGCGATATCTGGCTGAAAGGAGATGAATCCATCTTGCACCTGAAGTATTTCGAACCGGAAACCAAGGTGGCTAAAGGAATCACATTTCACCGGTTCGATTCTCAGTTCAAGCTGGTGGACCGCATCGATGCCGAGACGGGAGTGTTTCAGGACGGAATATGGGTGCTCCAAGACGGAATCATTCAGCAGAACAAAGATCAGTTCACCGTACATCTCTTCGATACAATTAAGGTCCAGCTCGGATTTGCCCCGGAGGATCTGGCCCAGGCAGCGCCCAAACCCGAAGAAATGAGTTTTACCCAACTGTATCGGTATGTCCGGAAAGTTGAAGCGGAAGGTTATGATGCCACCCACTACCGTGTGGATTTACAGGCAAAAGGCGCCTATCCGCTCATTGCCATGATAATGACCTTGATCGGTGCCGGATTGGCTGCGGGCGGAAAAATCAAAGAGGGATTGGCCGGCAGCGTGGCCTATGGTTTGGGCCTTGCTTTTTTATACTGGATTGCGTTCAGCTTTTGTCTTTCCCTGGGATACGCCGGCATGCTGCCGCCCATAATCGCCGCATGGGGTGTCAATCTCATTTCCATGTGCTTGGCGGGCTATCTTCTGATTAAAGCCGAATGAAACTTTTGATGACACTCACTTGATGGATTGGCGATTACATGAATATCGGCATCGAAGCAAGCAGTCTTGTTAACAGAAGCCCTACCGGCATAGCCGTGTATGTAAAACAGCTGCTCAAGGCAATGATCCCTCAGCTGGGCTGCGGTGACGGCCTGAGGCTTTTTTACAAGCTGACACGTTGGGGGCAAAGAGATTTATGGTGGCGAACCCCTGATTTTCAGGTACGCAGCTATTATAAATCCCTGTGGCCGGTAAATAAGGCCGTCGATTTGGTTCACCTTCCCGATTCGGTAATAATAAACTGGAAGAATATCAAGCGTGTTATCACAATTCACGATCTTCTGGTACTTATCAAAGATGATGACCATATAGCCCCGCAAAAATTCCGTGACAAGAAAAGGAAGATTTATGAGCATATGATAAACAGCGCCGACGCCATTCTGGCTGATACCGAAACAACCAAAAAAGACATTTGCCGTTTATTCAACGTTGCGGAGAAAAAAATTCATGTCGTCTATTTAGGCATCGATCATCAAACAGAAGAGGGCGGCGATTCCAATTACAAGTCAATTCTATCGGGCTACGGTCTCGAATCAGGATATCTGCTTTTCTTGGGGGCGATATCCGGGCGTAAGAACACCGATCGGCTCGTGCGAGCGTTTGCCGCTTCCAAGGCCGTAAAGGATCGCAAGTTGGTGTTGGCCGGACCGGTTTCATATAAGGGCGAACTGACATTGGCGGCCATTGAGGAGTGCGGCCTAACAAAGAAGGTTCTGATAACGGGATATGTTCCCGAAGAGCATGTCGCCGCATTGTATCGGGGAGCCGGCGCCTTTGTCTTTCCCACTCTTTATGAAGGTTTTGGAATGCCCATTTTAGAAGCCATGGCATATGGGGTTCCAGTATTGACCAGTACAACCGGCTCGGCTCCGGAAATAAGCGCCGGCCATGCTCTTTGCGTGGATCCTTACCGGGAAGCAGTCATCGCCGAAGGGATCGATCGGGTGCTGGAAACGGATGAAAAGACACGCGCAAAGGCCAGGGCGCACAGCCGAAAATTCACATGGGATCGCTGTGCCGGAAAAACATTGGACGTCTATCGTCAAGCCGTATAATTTCAATCTTCCATGAAAAATGAGTCTTCCTATCATGTCTTCGTACTCGAAACAGCAGATTGACCTGGGGTGCGGGCCAGATAAAGTGCCTGGCTCACTTGGCGTCGACCACTTTCCGTATGCTGGTGTTGATGTAGTCCTTGATTTGGACGCAAAGCACTGGCCCTTGAAATCAGATAGTTTCAGCACCATTATGCCCGGCATGTCATTGAACACATGTGCGATGTGCGGTCGTTTCTAAATGAGATGCATCGCATAGGGCTAAACGGTGCGCGGGTTGAGATCATAACCCCGCATTTTTCGTCCCTGGATTCATGGAAAGATCCAACCCATCGGTGGCATTTTTCCAGTTCTTGGCACCTGTCCTTTACGCAACGCTATTTGTCCAAACAAGTGCCAGCGTTTGAACATCAGTCCACCATTGTGTCGTTCGGAAAGAATGTTCGCTGTCTTATCCCCCGCCTGATGATCCGCATGATGGGGTTGGAATGGTGGGAAAAGCATTATGCTTTTATCTACAGTGCGCGGAATATAACTACACATTTGAAAATTTTAAAATAGGCCCATCAACGCCAAGACAAAAATGATGTCCCTGAAGACGCAAAAACAGAAACTGGAGAAAAAAATTGGTGCCATTGTGGCCAGCCGAGGCTCCCATCCTGTCTTTTCACTGGCAACCTTGCTGTACGGCGGATCGTTGCTTTACGGCGCCGGCGTCAGGATGCGGCAATCGCTGTATGCCCATGGTGTTTTATCCGTCGGACAAGTGAACCGGCCGGTGATTTCAATCGGCAACCTGACCGCCGGCGGTACAGGCAAAACCCCCTTGGCGATTCACCTGGCAAAACTTCTGGATATGCTCGGCCTCAAGGTGCTGATTGTCAGCAGGGGGTACAAGAGTCTAAGTGAAAAAACGGGGGCCGTGGTCAGCGACGGACGTACCATTCTATGCGATTGGCGGAGCGCCGGAGACGAACCTTTTTTGATGGCCCGCATGCTTATGCATGTGCCCGTCATGGTGGGGAAAGATCGTTTTGCGACGGCAAGCGCCGGCCTGCAGCGTTTTGCGCCCGATATCGTTCTTTTGGATGATGCCTTTCAGCATCAAGGCCTGGCTAGGGATGTAAACCTGCTTTTGCTGGATGCCAATGAGCCCCTCGGAAACGGCCACCTGCTGCCCCGCGGTCCGCTGCGTGAGCCCATTGCAGCCCTGAAACGGGCCGATGCGATCATATTTACGCGCTGCGCGCAGCCTCCCAATGAAAAGCAGCGCGAACTGGCCCGCATGATTCATCCACGGCCTGTTTTTTATTGTGGCCATGCGCCTGTTGTGCGTTGTCTGGTGCCGGCCATGCATCCGCTCGTGGGGGCCGAGGCGACCAAACCACCGGCGCAGCCCGGAAACCCTTTGCAGGGCAGGTCGGTTTTCGCTTTCGCGGCTTTGGCGCGCAACGAAACATTTTGGTCTACCGTATCGGGAATGGGAGCCCTGATCCAGGGCGTCATGGGTTTTTCCGATCACCATTTCTACTCCGCGAAAGATATCGATGGCCTGGTTCAAGCCGCCTCTCAGTCCGGCTGCCATACGCTGGTGACCACCGACAAGGATTTTGTTCGTCTGCCCAGAATGTCTCTTCCGCTGGATCTGATTGTTCTGGGCGTCGATATCGATTTCGGGGTCGATTACGACCGGTGGCAGAGGTTCATTGCCGACCGGTTGCAGCCATTTGCGCGCCTCGCGGAACGCAAAGCGCATCGGAAAGGAACAACGGGTTCGCTGCTATGGATGTTTTGATCGTTAAACTTGGGGCTCTGGGAGACGTCATCAATACGCTCCCTTTGGTCATCGCGCTTAAAGAGCAGCTTGGCGCCCGCATTTACTGGTTGGTGGCCCCATTGAGCTACCCGCTTCTGGCGGAACACGAGGCCGTCGATCAAACCATCCTTTTCGATCAAAGCAAAGGTGTTGCTTCCATTTCAGCCCTATTGCGCCAGATCAGGTGTCACCACTTCGACCTGGTGCTCGATTTACAACGCATCCTGAAATCGGGCCTGTTGTGTATCGCGGCCCGCGGGGAACGCAAAATCGCATTCGATAAACGCAGGTGCAAAGAGCTGAGCTGGCTTTTTCCGTTCGAAAGAATACCGGCTTCCGATCCGCACGCCCACATGATCCATCAATACCTGGAATTTGCCTGCTACCTCGGCATTCGGCAGGCACCCATCGAATGGCGCATCAGGGTCGGGGGACACTTGCCGGACGGGATGTTCCCCCAATTCGTGATTCTGAATATCGGCGCAACAAAACCAGCCAATCGATGGACAGCGGACGGGTTCTCTGTTTTGGCCAGGATGGTTCAACAACAGCATCATCTGCCCTGCGTGTTGACCGGCGGACGAGAAGATGCGGCTATGGCCGAGCGGATTCAATCCTTAGCCGGAGAAAACGTCTGCAATATGGTGGGGAAAACCTCTTTGGCGGAACTCATCGACCTCATTGACGCCGCCCACGCAGTCGTAACATGTGATACCGGCCCCATGCATTTGGCAGTGGCCTTGGGGAAGAAAGTCATTGCCCTGTTCGGGCCCTCCGACCACCGGCGCACAGGGCCTTTCCATGGGAAGGTGATGCGTGCCGAAGTCGATTGCGCACCCTGTCGCCGCAAAAGCTGCAGCAACCCCGCATGCATGACCGCCATCCGGCCGGAAGATGTGTTCAGCGTTCTAAGCAATCATTTGAACCGACCTGTGCAAGACTGAACCTCCCCGGAGCGAATATAAATCTTCGGCGTTTTGAACACCGCAATTCTCGCCATCCCGAGTGCTACCCACGGCCTCTTGTTTTGAGGGAATTCTGGAAGAGTTCAATCCAAATTTACCCTTTGAACTTTCATTGGAATGCAATAAGGCGTATAAAGCAAAACAAAAATGCCGGCCGCGAACCAAAGCCGATGGCCCGATCAAGATGCATGGCGGTGATTTTAATGATAAGACCCTTTACTAGAAAGACATTGCTGGATCATCGTTACGAGGTTTTGGTACGGGGAAGATGGGGCAATGCCGATATATACATCTACACGCATGGCGGTTCAACGTGGGTGATAAAGGATTTCATGCCCTGTCGCCCCAGCGTCCGAAGAACATGGGGGCGGCTCATGGTTCGGCGCGAGTACCGTGCGCTGGCTAAGCTTCACGGCATTCCCGGAGTGCCGACCGAGCCATTTTTATTGGATGATTACGCACTGTGCTACCGCTACATTCCAGGCGCCATGGTACGGAACCTGCCCGCTGAACGGTTCAGGGATGATTTTTTCCTTGGCTTGGAGCGGCTGGTGGCCGCCATCCACGGCAGAAACTTGGTTCATTTGGATCTTCGAAACCAAAGAAACATCCTGATGGGAGACGACGGCAACCCCGCCTTGATAGATTTTCAATCCAGCATCCACCTGGAAAGAGTTCCCGGTTTTTTGCGAAAGCTATTAAAGAATATCGACATTTCCGGAGTTTACAAAATATGGAGCAAAAAATCCCCCGAGACCCTGGACAGCACCCGCAAGTCCCTGCTGGAGGCGGTAAACCGGAAACGCTCCTTATGGTTTTTTAGAGGGTATCCTCTTGGTACCAGAAAGAACCGGCGGTTGTAGCCGGGCAAGAGAATGCGGTATCAGAAACTCGACAGTCGGCGGCCGGGTCCACTGCCGTTTGTTAAACCGCTTCTACCAATGAAATGCGACGATGTATAGGATCATGTAGCATATGCCGGTCGCCAAAATATTGATCGCCGCATGATTCTGACGAAAACTCTCCTTATCAAACGACCACATGAGCTTTCGGTCAAACTTTTTAAGGCTGGGTAAATAACGATTCACATTCCGGCAATATTCTTCGTAGTCATTTCCGAAAAGCGCGAGCAGCACTTTTTCTTCACGTTTGACCCGGTTGATCATGTAGAAATAGTAGAGGACTGCAAAGGCCAGCATGAACCATGCATTTCCGGTCATCATAATGATGCCGAACAGCTGAAAAAATCGGCCGACGTACATCGGGTTGCGCATGAACATATAGGGCCCGACCACGGTGAGCTTTTTCTTGGTCTTGATCGTTGCAAGGCACCACACCTGAAAGAGCTCACCTAGAACCGACAAGGCAAGTCCAGGGAAAAAATAGGCAGGTTTTATTTGAGTTGCGATCAGGATGAGGAAAACAAGACCCAGGGGGAGACGGATTTTCAGGAATGTCTTGCGCAGGGCAGTGTTGTTAAAAAGATCATGAATTCGCGCTATCATGTTGTGGGGCATGTCTGAAATCTCTAGCTAAGTGATCGATCAATGAAATCAGGCAACCGTATCGGCCTTTCGTTGCGGAAAAGCATTTTACTCATCCAGCAAATGTTTTCGCATGATCTCGGACAACATCTTCGGCAGACCATGCTTTGAAACCGACCGATGCCAGCGCCGCCAGTACTTTTCTTTAAGGTTTTGCCGAGTGGTTTTGTATATGGTTGATTTGTCGAAATCAATCAAAAATACCTGATCCCGATCATCTACCAGAATATTGCCGGGATGAAAATCCGCATGCAAAATGTTGTTCTCAATGAGAACCGACACTTGATGACATAGCGCGACCAAGGCGGATGCAGCCCTGGTTGGTTCTGATCGGCTTAAATCGGCCATCGATTGATGTTGCTCAATTTCCCGCGTAATCAGCCATGCCTGGTAAAATAATCGACCCCTGAAAGCATATGCGACCGGTTCGGGGGTTAACACGCCGAGCCTTCTAACCTTATCCATCTGTTCGAACTCGACCTGACAACGTCTCTTTCCCAGGCCTAGATAAGTTCTGCGGACCAGATAAGCAAGCAATCCCCCCCGGCGGTAGTGCTTGATAACCACCGGGCCGATTTCTTTTAAACGATTTCGCGAAGCAGAACGCCGGCCTCCCAACACTGAACCGGCGCTGTGGTCCGAAGTCTGAAATGTCTTTACCAGTTGCACCAGGTCCTCGTTGGTCAGGTGATATCGGACGGCAAAATGGTAGTTCTCAAAGATGTAATGATTGAGATTATCTGGCATACCCTCCTGCTTCAGAGCAGTTCCCATTTCTTGATGGTTGTTTGTTTTTGCGCTCTCATCCCAACAACTGCCCGACGGCCTCAATGACTTCAACGGCAGCAGGTCCCCGCATGCAGGCTTCGGTGCCATCCGGGCATCTGAGGGAACCGTGCGGGCGGCAAGGCTTGCAATCAAGGTTCTTTTGCTCGATCACAATGGCCCTGTTTTTCCAAGGACCATAACCGAAATCGGGGGAGGTCGCGCAGAAAACCGCCGCCGTGGGGATATGCAGGGCACTGGCCATGTGCATGGACATGCTGTCATTACATACCACCAGTCTGGCTCCTTGGATGACGTACATAGCCTCCGCAACAGTGCTGTGTCCGCTCAGATCGATCACCGGAAGGTTTTGTGCAACCAGAGCGCAGACCGGTTGATCCTGTTGCGAGCCGAGCAGCACGACGCTTAAGTTGCGGTCCAGCAGATATCCGGCCACTTCTCTGAATCCTTGCCAGTGCCACATTTTGGTCCGCCAGGCGCTGCCGGGCACCAGGACGGCGTATGTTCCGGATGGGGGCAGGCACGCGCGCACCTCCGTACCGATTTCGTGCCATGGCGGGACAAAAAGCCGCATGTTCATTGAATCCGGATCCAGCGCTGTCTCCCCTTCCAGAATCGACATGTTGCGAATGACATCATGCTGTCCGAAATCGCGTTTCCTGAGGCGGTGGTAGATAAAACGTCCTTTGGCATCGGTGCACCCAATGCGCAGTGGAATCCGAGCCAGCCATAGCAGCAGCGAGGTGCGGTAGGAGCGGTGCAGCGAATACACCCGGTCGAAGCGCATCAAGTTGAGCCTGCGACTCATGCGCAGCAACCCGCAGATACCAGCATCTTTGTTTCTTTTATCGAAGCTGATCACGCCGCTGAGCAGGGGGTCTCGCCGCACCAGATCGGCCGAAAGCGGCGTGGTCATCATCCACAGATCGGATTGGGGGTAAAGCTGTTTAATCCCGGATATGACCGGCGTGGAAAGGATCGTATCGCCGAGGAAACTTGTTTGGACCAGTAGAATTCTCATTCAGATTGTATTTACCCGTGCCTGATACCATGATATTGAAATGAGGCTCTTTTATCCATATGTATAAATTCCTGCGATAGGATTTCAATACATATTTTTCCGGATTGCCGGAGCGTTGCTGTCCCGCGGTCCCGAGGCAGATCCTTTTAAGGGATTTTCAAGATCCATACAGAACATAACATGGGAAAACGAATCGTTTTATTCCTTGAAATATGGGTCGCTGCTTTAAGTAGGGTGCGCCTTTTCTATCTCGCAGCTTTCATCCTCTTTCCCACGCTCACCAACCTGATCCCCCATGTCGGCAGTACCTTTTTAGCCCTTTTAGCGTTTTCAGGTCTGCCCTTTATAATGTCTTCGGGACTTCGGCCGCCGCTGCAGGCGCATGAAAAGAGGGTGATGTGGGCTTTCGCCGGCTACAGCGCCGTATACCTTCTTTCCTTCATCATCAACGGCCTGACAGGGAATCTGCCTGATCTTCAGCTAAGAGATCTCGGCCATGAAATCCGTTTCCTCGCGATAATGCCCATTTTCTTTCTTTTCCGGCATCTTAAAATCCGCCAAGCGACCCTTTGGGCGGGTGTTATTGGCGGAGCCCTGCTCTCCGGGGGATATGCCGTGCTCAGCTATTTTTGGCTTTTCCCGGGAGAGCGGGTCAGTGGATCGTATCATTCAATTGCATTTGGTGATCTGTCTTTGACATTGGCATTCATGAGCATTCCCGCTCTGGATTATTTCATGGGCAAACCCAAGGGGTATCGATTCTTGCCCCCAGCAGCCTTGGCTTTGGGTATCATTGCCAGCATCTCGTCGGAAACGCGGGGTGCTTGGATCGCCATACCCCTATTGACCTGCATTTTGTTTTATTATTCCGCGTCCATCTTCAAGATCGGCGTGCGGTTCATATTCCTGTCGGTGATTCTTCTTTCGCTTTCCGCAGCGTATCAGATACCTGCTACCAACGTTTCCGGCCGCATACATGCCGTCTATAAAGAGCTGTCCGACTATCACAAAGGCGATAGAACGTACACCTCCGTTGCCACCAGGATCGAAGGTTGGCTGGTCGCCCTTGAGATATTCTGGGAAAATCCGGTGATCGGGGCAGGCCCGGGAAGTTATGAGTCCCTCATGCACCGGATGTTGAAGCAGGGTAAAAGATATGAGATCGCCGCCGTCCACAGCCAACCCCATGGGGCTTATCCCTCGGCTATGTCGGACTGCGGCATCTTAGGCCTTGCGGCCCTGCTTGGACTTTTCCTCAGCCCCTTAGGATCGGCTGTGCGGGTCATGCGGCACCAAAAAAAATTGAGACACCTGGGTTATGCACTGATGATACTGGTGATCGGTTTTATGCACTTCGGCCTGACAGAAACAATCTTCAGCCGGAATATCAATTTGACATTTTATATCATCCTGACGGCCTTCATCATGGCCGCAACGGCCAATGAACAAGAAGCTTGCGAATCCCGGCCCGCCACGGGCTGCCCTGAACCGGTATCCTAATCATTAAGGACAGAGGCTTTCGTACAGGCGCAAGGTCTGCTCGATCGTGCTTTCGATTCGGAAGCATTTTCCGATGCGTTCGCGCGCCTTTTGACCCATTTGCTTGAGCATTGAGGGATCCTCATAAAGTCGCAAGACGGCTTGAGCGATTTCCTGCGGGCGGCCGGGCTGAACAACGATTCCGCTGACGCCGTTCTCCACCAGTTCCGGGTTGCCGCCTGCATTGGTAACAATAGGTGGAATTCCATAGGCCATGGCTTCGATAATGACTTTGGACAATCCTTCTCGTTTCAAGGTCGGGAGCACGACGATGTTGCAGGCAGCCTGCAGGGCCGGTGCGTCCGACCGAAAACCGACCAGGTGAATGCGATCCGCTCGGGGACTGTTTCGGATTCTTTTAAGTAAGGCGGGTGCGTTCATTTTGCCGATCAAAACCAGGTGTATGGGCAGTTCTTTGGGCAAGTAGCACAGCGCATCGACTAAAATATGAATTCCTTTATGCGGCTGAGATCTCCCCGTGCACCCTACGACGAAAGCCCCCTTGGGGATGCCGAATTGTCCCAGGTCAACCGGCTGGTCGTGGTACCAGTCCAGGTCGTGGCCCTTGTAAACAGTCACCGGCCGATCGGAAGGAAAATGCATCCACAGGCATTTCTTGTTCAGGAAAAACCGGCGAATCGCTTCGGAAACGCAAATAATCCGATCCACTCTGGGATGCAGATAAGTCATCCAGGAACCAGGATTGAAACAACTTATATTACCCACAACGCCACGATAAACAATAATTCTGACCGGAAGGTTCATCGAGGCCAGAAGGCCGTTTGAAACGGCTCGGTTGTTGAACAGGTGTAGAATGTCGATTTTTTTTTCGATGATCCAGCGCCGGATAAAGCGGATCGCCCTCACATTGATACGGCCGGTGAGGTTGAAAGGGGTGGTCTGTACACCGGATTGCAGAAATCTATTCAAATGGGGGGCACCCGGGGGGCAAAACACGTGCATGTCCACCCCATGACGTTTAAGCCCGATAATGGTTTCGGCTTCCGGCCTGTCACTGTGTTCGGTAATGCAAAGCACCCTCATGGACAACTCCCCTGATAAGATTCTGCGATCATATGGAGCCCCCGCAACAAATCAAGCCATTCAAGTCAATGCAGTTTTTCCAAAACCGCATTGACATTTTTTTATCTTTTCTACATACTCCCATGAATTTGATTTTTCCGTCGGCGGAGTACATCTCTTCCATCTTCATTCATGCCATCATGGTTGATCCCAAACACTTAATCATAAGCCGGACCGATGGTATCGGCGATGTTGTGCTGACTTTGCCTTTGTCGGGTTACTTGAAGCACACCTTTCCCTCCACCCGCATCAGCTTCCTTGGACGTACCTATACCGAGCCAATAGTCACATTGTCAAAAAACATAGATCATTTTATAAATTGGGATCTTGTTTCTAAAAAGGACCCGCGCTCCCAGTTGGCAGAGTTTAAGCGATTACAGGCCGACTGGATCATTCATGTCTTTCCAAATGGCAAAATCGCCTGGCTGGCTCAAAAAGCAGGAATCAAAAACCGCGCTGGTACATCCCATAGGATATATCATTGGTGGACATGCAATAAATTGACCCATTTCTCCAGAAAAAGATCCGAAGTACATGAGGCTCAGCTCAATTTCAGACTACTGTCGCCGTTGGGCATTGATAAGATCCCGAGCATAGAAAATATTCCCACATTTTATGGCCTGACAAAGTTGCCCCAACCATCCCACGAAATGATTTCATTGATTGATCCACATCGATTCAATTTGATCCTCCATCCCAAAACCCGAGGTAGTGCTCGCGAGTGGGGGCTTTCAAATTTCGAAAAATTAATCGATCTGTTACCTGAAAAGATGTATAAAATCTTTGTTACCGGTACTGAGGATGAGGGCCATGCGATAAAAACATTTCTCCAAAAGAATAGCAGCAGAATAACTAACCTTGCCGGAAGGTTAAGCTTGAATGATCTGGTCATTTTCATTTCCTTGGTTGACGGCTTGGTCGCTGCAAGCACCGGTCCATTGCATATCGCGGCTGCCTTGGGCAAAAAAGCAATTGGCCTTTATGCACCGATGAGACCCATTCACCCAGGCAGGTGGGCGCCTTTGGGAAAAGCGGCAAAGGCTTTGGTGCTTGATAAAGATTGTAAACTTTGTCGCAGCACAAATATTTGCACCTGCATCGAAGCAATTTCGCCTGTACAAGTAGTTGCGGCTTTAGAGAGTTCAGCAGTCGTTTAGTGGCGCATGCCGTTTATCACCCCCGCTCAGCCGGCGTATCGGGTGAACCTGGATCCACTTTTTCTTAATTCAGGCATTGAGAAGTATGCTTCCAACGGCGATGAACCCAGAACCACTGTTCCGGATACTTACGAATGAAATTCTCGATGCGCTTGTTATAGGCCAAGGTATTCAAAGCAATGTTCTTCTCCACATCGGACGATTCACATAAAGGAATCTCCTCTCCGAACTCAACGAGGAAGCGCATTCCCTCGCGGGCGATGAAAACAGGAACCACGGGTGCTTTTGTTTTTGAGGCTATAAAAGCCAAGCCCTTGTTGGTGCATGTCGGCAAACCAAAAAAATCTACAAAAATACCATTGGCAAGTCCCGGGTCTTGATCAAATAGAATTCCGACGCACTCCCCCTGCTGGAGGGATTTTAAGATTTTGCGCAGTGACCTTTTCTTAGGTATCATCTTGGCACCGAAGCGGGCTCTGTATTTGTGCAGGATAGCATCTACCGGTTTAAAGTTCAGTGGTCTATATAAGATATTCACCGGGTATCCGATGGATTGGGTTGTGGCCGGCAGGAACTCCCAATTGCCCGAATGGGCGGTGATCATGATCGCTCCTCGCCCCTTCTGAATTGCCGATTGGAAATTCGCTAAGCCTTTTAAATCGAAATGACTGATCAATTCTTTCTCGCTCAGGCGAATAGACCACCCCATTTCAAATGGAATTTTGGCAATATTGCAAAAAATGGTTCGCGCAAGATGATTGATTTCGCGTTCACTTTTATCATGGCTGAAAACGATGGACAGATTGTGCAAGGCCACTTGCCGGTGACGCCGGTCCATTAAGAACCATAGATGGCCCAGCAAAGAAGCCAGTTTGTAGCTCAAAGAGCGGGGAATCAGCCCTAAAACTTTCAGACTTGTTTGCAGCAGCTTTTGAATCAGTTCTTGAACCATGATAGAAAACCTTATGAGCCCTGCCTTGATCTTCCCGAACTGCGTGTCTTTTGGTAGGAATTATTTAAATTGCTGGGCTTGTCCGATCCGAGAACATCCATCTCGAACATTTTTGCTTCTTTTAAAAAAGATGCATACGCTGAGCTGACAGCAATGATAAACCCCTGCGTCCGGTCGAGAAAGCCGAATTTGAGAATATAGGTTTCGACAAATTTACTGACCGGTTTGAATAACAATCGCCAAATTCTATACCGTTTACCTTTATTGAAGCGCATTAAAGCGGCTATGCTGGAGAAGTTGTTGATCGTCTTGACCTGATCAGACAAATCACGTTCAGTCAGATGGATTAAATCCCCTTGTATTTTTAGTCCCTTTCCTTTCAGGATAAGCTTGTCATGTGGGTTTTCGCCACCCCAGAAAGCCATTCCTTTTCGAACCAGCCTGTATCGGGCATTGGGATACCAGCCACCATGGCGGATATATCTATGCATATGAAAGGCCAAGCGGGGGAACTTAACGCCTGCGATATCTTGAGGATTTTTCAATAAAAAGCCTTCAATCGAGCTCTGCAATTCCTGGCTGACCCTTTCATCCGCATCGATGCACAATATCCATTCACCGGAACACTTTTCCAGCGCCCTGTTTTTTTGTTGAATGTGCCCGTCAAAAATATGTTTTGAGAATTTTACCTTGGCATTCTTAAGGCAAATGGATTCGGTTTGGTCGGTACTGAAAGAATCCAAAATAACAATCTCATCTGCCAGATCTTGGACCGAATCAAGACAGTCCTGGATATTGTCTTCTTCGTTGTAGGTGATGATCGAAACCGAAAGTGCTGGCTTTTGCTTCATTTCTGCTTTCTACTATTAAAGTGAGTTTGATATCCGGAAAGCATTCGATCCCTCTGGAAGGATAAATCCTGACGGACCGCCCCTGAAAACGTCAAGATAAACACATGCGGGCTGCTCAATTAACGGGAGAAATCCTCTCGTATAGTTTTGTATACTCTCCGTTTCGCACCATTAGGTCAGAATGTGTTCCTATTTCTATTATCCTGCCGTCCACAACCACGGCAATCTGATCCGCCCCGGCGATGGTTGATAAGCGGTGCGCAATCACTATGGTCGTGCGTCCGCGCATCAGGTTTTCCAAAGCTTTCTGGACTATGCCCTCCGCTTCCGCATCCAAAGCGGATGTGGCTTCGTCCAATATGAGGATCGGCGCATCCTTGAGCAGTGCCCGTGCAATACACAGGCGCTGTTTTTCGCCGCCCGAAAGACGGCCTCCCAACTCGCCGATCACCGTATCGTAGCCCCGTGGGAAACGCTCAATGAAGTCATGCGCATAGGCCGCTTGGGCCGCCGAGCGGATGGCCTGGTCCGGAGCCTGCGGGTTACCATAAAGGATGTTCTCGCGCACGGTTTCGTTGAACAGGATGGGTTCCTGGGTGACGATGGCGATCTGCTTGCGCAGATCATCCACTTTAAATTGGCGGATATCGATGCCGTCAAGGCAAATGGAACCTCCGCTGACATCGAAAAAACGCGGGATCAAATTGGCGATCGTGGTTTTTCCGCCGCCGCTCATGCCCACCAATGCCAAAACGCTGCCGCCTTTTATGGCCAAGTCGATTCCCTGCAGAACCGGTTTTTCGCCGTAGCTGAAGCGAACATCCTTGAAGTGGATCGAGTGGGTGCCCTGGGGGATGGGGCGGGGGTTGTCCGGATCGCGAATATCGGATTGGGTTTCGATGACATCATAGATGCGATCGGTTGCGGCCAATCCCTGCTGAATGGAATTGTTCAGATGACTCAGTTTCTTTACCGGGCCGTACAATAAGATGACGCAGCTCAAAAAACTCAGAAATTCACCCGCAGTCGTTTCCCCCCTTAAGACTTCCCATCCGCCGAACCAGATCACAAAGGCGATGCCGATGCCTGAGATTATTTCCATAAGGGGCGAAGAGATGGCACGAACCCGGACGCTTTTGATCTCCAGTTTGAACAGCTCGCCCGTCTTGGTAAAAAAGCGCTTCTTTTCGTGTCCCTCCATGCCGAAGGCCTTGACGATTTTAGTTCCGGCCAAGGTTTCATGCAAAAAAGCGGTTAATTCAGCGATGGCCGTCTGGCAACTCTTGCTGATTTTACGAACCCGCCGTCCTAATTTGAAGATTGGAAAAAATGCAAGCGGCAGCACAATGAGGGCAAGAATCGCCATGCGCCAGTTCAGATGAAATATGACCGCCGTTAATCCAATGATCGAAAAGGTGTCCTGCAAAACCCCGGATACCGCCGTGGAGACCATGGTCTTGAGCATGGTCACGTCATTGGTAATGCGGGATATGAGCACGCCGGTGCGTTCTTTCTGAAAAAAAGAGATCGGCAGGTCTTGGATGCGGTCATAGAGCTGATTGCGTAACTGGCGGATGACATCTTCGCCCACGAAGCTTAAAAAGAATTGCTGACCGTACTGGCCCAGGCCCCTGAACAGGAACACGAACATTATGGCAAAGGGAAGCATCACCAGACCGGTCGAACTTTTGCTCACAAAGATGTCGTCAATGACCGGTTTGATCAGATACCCCATGGCCGTGGTGGTCAGGCCAACCAGGAGGCTGCAGAGTCCGGCCAGAATCAGGCGGCCTGTGTTTTCCCGGATCAGGGCAAGTATCCGACGGTGCCGTTCTTCGATTTGCCAACTGGGGAACAATCCCACTCGGTTTTCCCTTTCCTGTTTCAAGAGCAATACGTTCCGTGCACCCGTATTTATCCCATGCAGGGCCGTTTGTAAACCGGGCGATGTTCGGTCGGTTTTCAAGGAAAAGTTGGGTCCCAGCTTGAACTTGCCTATCTGCACCGGCCATTATATAAGCACCCTTAAATGGCCCGATCATCTGTCTGCGGGGAATGCTTGCGTGAACGCACCCATGGTTCCATTCACATGTTGCCCGATAGGATTGCTGAAGGGAATGACGACTTATGCCCTATAAAGAGATCGATCTGTCCGGAATCAAAACCTACCAGGCGGCCGCAAGGGCTTCTAAAGTCACGACAGCACTGGAAGGCAAACCGCTCAAATCCGGAATGCAGGTGCGCGATTTTCTGGATGGCCTGCCCGCGGTCCTGAAGGCCGATGAGCTCAAGGCCGTCGCCAAAGCAGTGATCGCCGCCAAGCGTTCGGGCAAGCCGGTCATTGTCATGCTGGGCGGCCATGTCATTAAAACCGGCTGCAGTCCGATTTTGGGCGACCTGGCTGAAAACGGCTTCATTACCCACTTCGCCTCCAACGGCAGCGCGGCCGTGCACGACACGGAGCTGGCTTGCTGCGGTCACACTTCGGAGGATGTGGCCGCCCACCTGGTGGATGGCTCCTTCGGCATGGCCGCCGATACGGCCGGATTGATCAATGCGGCGGCTAAACGGGCCGTTGCCACTCAAGAGGGGTTCGGCGAAGCGGTGGGAGCATTGCTGGTCGAACAGAATGCTCCCTATATGTCGCGCGCCCTTCTGGCGCGGTCTTACCAACTCAAAATTCCTTATACGCTGCATGTGGCCCTGGGCACGGATATTGTTCACCAGCACCCCAGCGCCAGCGGCGCCGCCATCGGAGAAGCATCCCTGCGCGATTTCCGTATTTTTGCGGCCGCCGTGGCGGGAATAGGGCAGGGCGGGGTCGTCCTGAACCTGGGAAGCGCCGTTATCATGCCGGAAGTCTTCCTCAAGGCGCTGGCCGTTGCCCGCAACCTCGACAAGGGAATCAACGATTTTGTGACCGCCAATTTCGATATGATCCAACACTATCGCCCGACCGTCAACGTGATCCACCGTCCCGTTTGGCCATCCGGACGGGGATATGCCCTCACCGGACATCATGAGATCATGGTTCCGTTGCTGGCCGCGGCCATTTATGAGTATGACGTTGAAATGAAAGATGAAAACTGAAAGCACATCTTCAGCCCTTCATCAAAGGCAAGGAGTCTCTCATGTTTCTGGAGGTATTGAAGCAGCATTTGGATTGCTTTAATCGTTTGCCTGAAATGACCGCAATGATCGAACAGACCGGTTCTCGTTTGGCCCAGGCGATCGGCGGCGGAGGCAAGATTCTGGTGTGTGGCAACGGCGGATCGGCCGCTGATGCCCAGCATTTTGCCGCAGAGCTGATCGGGCGTTTCGAGCGCGAGCGTTCCGCCTGGCCGGCGGTGGCGTTGACCACCGATACGTCCATTCTGACCGCTGTGGGCAACGACTATGGTTTTTCAGAGGTATTTTCAAGGCAGGTGCTGGGGCTGGGGCGAAAGGGAGACGTCTTGATCGGTATCTCCACCTCGGGAAATTCTGAAAATATCGTGCGTGCGGTGGCTGCGGCCAAATCTCTGGATATGTTCAGCGTCGGGTTGCTGGGCAAGCAGGGGGGCGCCCTCAGGGAGCTCGTGGATAGCGCCATCGTCGTTTCCGATAAAACCACCGCCCGAATTCAGGAAGCGCATATTTTCATCCTCCATTTCTGGGCCATGCTGATTGAAGGCCAGCTGGCGGACCGGCGCTGACCCGAAAAGGATCGATCCATATGAACGACACGACCATTTCCTTCGCCAACATCGAAATTCTAGTGATCGGCGATATCATGCTGGACCGTTACCTATGGGGCAAAGTGGGACGCATTTCGCCCGAGGCCCCCGTCCCGGTTGTCAAAGTCGAACGCACGACGGAAACCTTGGGTGGTGCCGGCAATGTGGCTTTGAACCTTGTCTCCTTGGGGTGCCGCGCCACCGTCATCGGCCTGTGCGGGGCCGACAGCACCGCCCGGACACTGCGGGAATTGATTTGTCAAAAGGGGCTTGTTGATCGCCTGGTGGTGGATGAACTGCGCCCCACGATCACCAAAACACGTATTATGGCCCAAAAACAGCAGATGCTCAGGCTCGACGAGGAAAGCACCCATGCCATGGGTTCGGAGGCGGCTGAAAAGGTCCACGCGGCTGTTTCGGAAGCGCTGACCAGATGCCATGCACTGATTCTCTCCGATTACGGCAAAGGTCTTTTCGCCTCCGAAGCATTTGTCCAGGAAGTCATCCGGACGGCCCGCCGGTTGGGCAAACCGGTGCTGGTGGACCCCAAAGGCGCCGATTGGAAGCGGTATCATTCGGCCGACGGCGTTACCCCCAATACCGCCGAATTGGAGGCCGTGGCGGGCGGTTCGATGGATGGAGCCGAAGCGCGTTTGATCGCAGCGGCCCGGCAGATCCGGAGCCGCTACGATTTGAAGTGGCTCCTTGTAACGCGGGGTCCGCAAGGGATGTGCCTGATCGATGCTTCCGGCGAGCCGGTGCTGATACCCGCCCAAGCACGCGAAGTCTATGATGTTTCGGGCGCCGGCGACACGGTGATCGCCACGCTGGCTGCCGGTTTGGCCGCCGGTCTGGCGCTCACCGAAGCGGCCCGCACGGCCAACCTGGCGGCCGGCATCGTCGTGGGCAAGCTGGGCACCCAACCGATTTTATGGTCCGAACTCGCAACCGCCCTGAAATACAGCGGTGTACAGCGCAATTATCCCTTTTCGGCAGCCAAGATGACCGCTTTTGACGCCGCTTTGGCCAAGGTGCGCGAATGGAAGGCTTCGGGGACCCGAATTGTATTTACCAACGGCTGCTTCGACTTGCTGCATCCCGGACATATCAGCCTGCTCTATCAGGCCCGCGCCTTGGGCGATCGTCTGGTGGTGGGCTTGAATACCGATGCGTCCATCCGCCGTCTCAAGGGCAGCGGACGGCCGATTCTTTCCGAACAGGATCGCGCGGCCATGCTGAGTGCCTTGGAGTGTGTCGATCTGGTCGTCCACTTTGACGAAGATACGCCTGTCCGTCTGATCGAAACAATTCGCCCCGATGTATTGGTCAAAGGCTCGGACTATACGCCGGATAAAGTCGTGGGCAAAGAGATCGTGGAAGCCTACGGCGGCTGCGTGAAACTGGTGGATCTGATCCAGGGCTACAGCACCACCCAATTGACCCAAAAAGTGATATCTGAATTCCAGAAGACCCAGCGAGGATGAATCATCGGGGTGATCAGTTGTGCAAATGCGGTGCGTCCTGCGCGTTTTTCACTTTCAGTTCTTTCAGCAGTTGCTCGAAATATAAGATCGTTTTGCTCAGTCCCTGTTCCAAGACGATGGTCGGTTGCCAGTCCAGCGCCTTTTGGGCCAGATCAATATCCGGTTTGCGCTGCCTGGGGTCATCCTGCGGCAGGTCCTTGAAAACCAAAGTGGATTTGGACCCGGTCAGGTCGATCACCTTTTGGGCCAGTTCAAGAATGGTGAACTCACCCGGATTGCCAAGATTGACCGGGCCGGTAAAGTCATCGGGTGTATTCATCAAGCGGATCAGACCCTCCACCAGATCGTCCACGTAGCAGAATGAGCGCGTTTGATTGCCTTCGCCGTAAATGGTGATCGGTTCGTCCTTCAATGCCTGTACGATAAAGTTGGAAACGACACGGCCGTCATTGGGGTGCATGCGCGGGCCATAGGTGTTAAAGATCCGGGCCACCTTGATGCGCAGCCGGTGCTGGCGATGATAATCGAAGAACAAGGTCTCCGCACAGCGCTTGCCTTCATCATAACATGAACGCAACCCGATCGGATTCACGCGGCCCCAATAGCTTTCCGGTTGCGGATGCACTTCGGGATCGCCATAGATCTCGCTGGTCGATGCTTGCAGGATCTTGGCTTTGACCCGTTTGGCCAACCCCAACATGTTGATGGCTCCGTGGACACTGGTTTTGGTGGTTTGCACCGGATCGAATTGATAGTGGATGGGCGAGGCCGGGCAGGCCATATTGTAGATTTCGTTTACTTCCACATAGAGCGGAAAGGTGATATCGTGACGGATGAATTCAAAATTTGGATACTCCAACAGATGCCGGACATTGCGCTTGCTGCCGGTAAAGCAGTTATCCACGCACAAGACTTCATGGCCCTGTTCGACCAGCCGTTCACACAGATGAGATCCCAGAAAACCACAACCGCCTGTAATCATAATCCGCTTGTTGAAATGCATGCAAACGTTCCCTTTCTGGTCGCCGGCAATACCTTGCCTTATGAAGGTGCCCAGCGAGGGGCACACGGCTTGCGTGGGTGAACAGAGCATGTTTTACCCCATCACCATTGTAAAGTCCATAATTTAGACTGCATGAGAACCGATATCGGCTCCGTACGGGGACCACCGGTCGGCTTCAACGAGAATTGCTGCCCGCAAGACATGCCGATTGCACTTTTTTTCGAACTATGGGAATTAAGGCCATGCTCACAAAAAAAGGAGGAATTCATGGCAATCGATCCACACTTACTGGAACTTCTGGTGTGTCCGAAATGCAAGGGCGACATCCGACCAACCCCGCAACAAGACGGTTTGATCTGCGATGCATGCAGGTTGATATATGAAATCAGGGACGATATTCCTATCATGCTCATCGAGGAAGCCAAACCTCTGGGGTGAGAATTGCCCCTAATCGCAGCACCGCTGTCTCGCCAGGGACGGCGGCTGTCTTTGGTTGAGTCGATCGATAACTGATAAATCCGATGGATGCATCGCATGAGCCACCCGCAGGCGCCACAGCCGGCCAAACTGGTGATCGGTTTTTTCCTGAATGATAAACAATTGCTGCCCGAAGCAGCCGGTCCGCTGCAGGCGGCATACGGCCCCATCGATATGGTCAGTTCTTGGTTCGCGTTTGATTACACCGATTATTATGATTCTGAGATGGGACATCCGCTATACCGCCGCATGCTGGTTTTTAAAGATCCTATCCAGCAGGAGGCGCTTGCCTCGATCAAGAGTCGCACCAATGATCTTGAGACGCGGTTTGCCATCGCAGGCAAACGCCGCATCAATATCGATCCCGGCTATTTGCTGTACGAGCGGTTTGTGCTGGCCACCGGTAAGAACTATACGCACAGGATCTATATAGGGCAGGGGATCTATGCGGATCTGACCCTGATTTTTCAAAAAAACCAATACCGAGCGTTGCCGTGGACCTATCCTGATTATGCCGCCGATGACATGCGCGCTTTCCTGGCGCTGGTCCGGCTAAAGTATGCGGCCGAGCGCATGGCCGAAAAACAGGCCGCATAATTCTCCGGTGCAAACGGTATAAATGACGCAGCTTGAAATAGATACAGTCTGTTTGGTTGTTGCAGCGCCCGCACATATTGGCTGTGCGGTGCTAATTTTTCGTTACGGTTGTATTTTTAGGAGACCATACCATGCTCAAAAGCATGACCGCATATGCATCTTTGGAAAAGACCGAACAAGGGCTCACCGTTGGGATCGAATTCCGGACTTACAACAGCCGCTTTTTGGATATCGCGTTGCGATTGCCGTCCGGATACAATGGCCTGGAAGAAAGAATCAAGTCCCTGATCAACGCCTATCTGGTACGGGGACGGGCGGAAGTGCGTATTTGGGTCAAAGATGCTTCCGCAACGGCTGGCGCCTTCGAAGTCGATATGGACAAAGCCAAGGCTTACCTGGCGGCCGCGCATTCTTTGAGCGCGCATTTGTCCGTTCCCGGCGAATTGACGTTGCCGCTTTTGCTGGCGGTGCCGGGAATCATTCAAAAAGCCGAGAACAGCGAGGCCGCCGAGCATCATTGGCCTTTTCTGGAGCAATGCCTGAGGCAAGCGGTGGCGATCATCGACCAGATGCGCCGGCAGGAGGGCGGTCACATCGGAGAGGATTTCGCGCGGCGCCTGGAGTGGATGGAAAGTCAACTCAAGCAAATCGAAAGTGCCGCAGACGGGATGTTGGACCACCATAGGGACAAGCTGATGACCCGCATCGAGACCCTGGTCAAAGGAGCGCTTCCCTTGGACCCGCTGCGGATCGCTCAGGAGGCTGCGATCATTGCCGATCGCAGCGATATTTCAGAAGAGATCGTACGCGCGAAGAGCCATATCGCTCAGTTCAGAGCCATCATGCAAGGTGAGGAGCCGGCCGGCCGTAAACTCAATTTCCTGTTGCAGGAATTCAATCGGGAGTTTAATACCATGGGATCCAAAGTGGGGCAGGCCGAACTGGCCCATATCATTGTGGCGGTGAAGGCCGAAATCGAGAAGCTGCGCGAGCAGGTGCAAAATCTGGAGTAAGCATCGGAAGCACAACGGCTTTGGATCACAGCCAAGCTGAAAGAAAAGCGGATGGAGAAGAATTTACTCAACATCGGGTTCGGCAATACAGTGGTTGCCGATCGGGTGGTGGCCATTGTCTCACCCAATTCAGCCCCCATGAAGCGGTTAAAAGATGACGCCCGTGATGAAAATCACCTGATCGATGCCACTCATGGGCGGCGGACGCGCTCCATTATCATTATGGACAGCAACCACATCGTGCTGTCGGCCATTCAGGCGGAAACGATCTCGCAACGTTTTGAAACGTTGAAAGAGGCTCAAGAATAACATGCCCCATCGAGCCGCTGCTGCTGAAGACCGGCCCAGAAAGGGCCAGCTGTTTGTCGTCTCCGCCCCTTCAGGGGCCGGCAAGACCACGTTGTGCAATGCCGTTCGCCGGCAATTCAGCGATCTGGCCTACTCCGTCTCTTATACCACCCGCAAGCCGCGCAAAGGTGAACAGCACGGGAAGGATTACTTTTTTGTCACCGGCGAGGAATTTGAAGAAGGCATATCCCGAGGGCGTTGGGCCGAATGGGCCCGCGTTCACGGAAACCTGTACGGCACTTCGGCCCAATGGATCGCCGATACACTCACAAACGGCCGGGATATTCTTTTGGATATCGATGTGCAGGGGACCCGGCAGATTTTGCAGCGTTTCCCCGAAGCCATCACCATCTTCATTCGTCCGCCATCACTTGAGGCATTGAGGCAACGTCTGCTTGAGCGAGGCACCGACGACCATGCCGCGGTCGAGCTGAGATTGATCAATGCGCGACACGAAATGGCCCAGCAGCATTTATACCGTCATATCCTGGTAAACGACGACCTGCATCGGGCCACGCGCGAAATGATCGCACTTTTCGAAGCGTACCGCTGAAACCGTCCGGGGCGTGCTTGGGAAAATTCTATGGCCGCAGTTCCCTTGTTATTTGGATATCACCCTGTGCGTGAGGCCCTGCGGGCCGGACGACGCAAGATCCAGACCGTCTATCTGGCTCAAGGAAAAGGCTCCGGCCGGCGGCAGGAGATCGCCGAACTGGCCGGTCAGGCCGGAACGCAGGTGCAATGGATCGCAGCCTCGGAGTTGAGTGACCTTGTCGGACACAGCCGACACCAGGATGTGGCCGCCCGTACGAGCGCTTATCCGATCAGTTCCCTGGAAGAAATTTTGACGACTGCTGCCGTTTCGAATGCCCCGTGGGTATTGCTGCTAGACCAGGTGGTGGATCCGCAGAACTTCGGCGCCATTGTCAGAACGGCCCATTGTGCCGGCATGCATGGCGTGGTGGTCCCCAAGGACCGCTCCGCCCCTCCGACACCTGCGGCCAGTAAAGCTTCGGCCGGTGCCCTGGAACATATGCGCATCGCCTATGTGACCAACCTGGTTATCGCCATCGAAGCGATAAAACAGAAGGGATTTTGGATCGGCGGTGCCGATCGGGATGGAGGTCTGTGTGTTTTTGATACGGATTTGAAAGGGCCTCTTGCGCTGGTGATCGGCGGTGAGGAAAAGGGCATCCGCCCGCTGGTGCGCAAGCATTGTGATTTTACAGTGGCCATTCCCCAAATGGGTCCAGTGGGATCATTGAATGCTTCGGCGGCGGCGGCCGTGATCATTTACGAAGCTTTTCGACAAAGAAGATAGGGGGGAGGGGGGCTGGATTTTCAGCACACGACCCTTATTTTCACTGGGTGTGATGTTGCATTGTTTCCCACGCTTCATCTGATACGGCCCGCAGGCCGAACCCAGGGAGGAGCTTTACGCCATGCAGAACAACGTGCCCCGGAAAATTACCCTGACGGAGCAAGGCGCCTTGGATGTCCCGGATGTGCCGATCATTCCTTATATTGAGGGAGACGGGATCGGTCGTGATATATGGCCGGCTACCCGGTTGGTGATCGACCGTGCCGTCGCAAAAACCTACCGAGAAAAGCGGCGGATTGAGTGGCTTGAATTGCTGGTCGGTGAAAAAGGGTTTCATCAAACCGGCCAATGGCTTTCCGACGAAGCTCTAAAAACCATAGGCGACCACGTGGTTGCCATCAAAGGCCCCATGACCACGCCGGTCGGTGCGGGTATCCGCAGTCTGAATGTGGCTATCCGCCAGAAATTGGATCTCTATGCCTGCGTGCGTCCGGTGCGCTATATCGAATCGGTCCCCAGCCCAATGAAGGCGCCTGAAAAGATCGATATGGTGGTTTTTCGCGAAAACACCGAAGACCTTTATGCGGGCATAGAATGGCAGGCCGGCTCTGACGAGGCCAAAAAAGTAATCGCATTCCTCAATGCCCAGATGGGCACGGAACTGGCCGAACATACAGGTATTGGAATCAAACCGATCAGCGAAACGAACTCCAAACGCCTGGTCGCCAAGGCGATTGACTACGCGATCGAATCGGGACGTTCCAGTGTTACCTTGATGCACAAAGGCAACATCATGAAATTCACCGAAGGGGCTTTCAGCCGGTGGGGTTATGAAGTCGCCAAGGATCGCTACGGCGATCAAACCATCACGGAAGCAGAACTGTACGACCGCTTCGACGGCCGGCGGCCCGACGGCAAGGTGGTGATCAAGGACCGTATCGCCGACATGCTTTTTCAGCAGGTCTTATTGCGACCGGACGATTTTGCTGTGATCGCAACGCCCAACTTGAACGGCGATTATATATCCGATGCCTTGGCGGCCCAGGTCGGCGGATTGGGAATGGCGCCTGGCGCCAATATCGGAGACGCCTGTGCAGTATTCGAGGCCACCCACGGCACAGCTCCCAAATACGCCGGTTTAGACAAGGTCAACCCCAGTTCGCTGATCCTATCGGGAGCCATGATGCTCGATTACATGGGGTGGAATGAATCAGCCGAAAATGTGCGCAGGGCGCTCCAGAAAACGATTAAACAGGGCGTGGTCACCTACGATTTAGCCCGCCAAATCCAAGGCGCCCGGGAAGTAAAATGCTCGGAATTCGCAGCCGCCATAACCCGAAACCTGTAAGGGGCTGCAGCGACCGTGCGGTTCAGAAACTCTTCCATGCGCTATCGAAATCGGCTTAAATCGTTCATCCGGCGAATGGCCGCAATCACCTCGGAAGCGCTTTTTCCCGGTTTTTGCTGCGAGTGCGGGCGTTTGTTTAAAATGCCACAGAACCTTCCGGGCGGCTTGGGCTCTGTTGCGGCCGATCTGCCCTTCAATGTGTTAATGGGGCGTTGTTTATGTCCCGCTTGCGTGGAACAATTCCGTGCGGTAAGCGCTCCCTTGTGTTCGCACTGCGGCCAGCCCTTTGTTTCTCCTCAAGGTCCCGACCATGTGTGTGGGCAGTGCAGTGAGCATCCTTTTCGATTTCAATCCGCGCGGGCAGTCGGTCTATACGAGGGCGGTCTGCGTTCGGTCATTCATCAATTGAAATATCACGGACGGGATCAATTGGCAGCACCGCTGGGAAGACTGTTGTGGCAGACCTTGATTCACTATTGGGAACCCTGCCGGTTCGACCGTGTGGTACCGATACCCCTGCATCCCCGCCGCCTTCGCGAGCGCGGATTCAATCAGGCGCATCTATTGATCCGGCAATGGCCCGCTATTGCCGCCGCTGCCGGCCTGCCGATGCCCTCCGATTGGATCGATAACCGGCTTTTAAAGCGCCATAAAGAGACTCTACCTCAAACCGGATTGAAAAAAGTCCAGCGCGAAACCAATATGCATCATGCGTTCTGCCTCGAACCGAACCGCTGTATCCGCAACGAGCGGATTTTGCTGGTAGACGATGTCATGACCACCGGAACGACGGCCGACAGCTGCGCGCTGACGCTGCTGTGCGCCGGTGCAGCTGAAGTTCGGGTCCTTACGTTGGCCCGCGCGGTGTTG
This sequence comes from Desulfobacteraceae bacterium, assembly GCA_003599575.1. Lineage (GTDB taxonomy): Bacteria > Desulfobacterota > Desulfobacteria > Desulfobacterales > Desulfosarcinaceae > Desulfatitalea. The sequence continues at coordinate 96,962 of QZKV01000090.1, forward strand.
TAAGCCATGCGATGTGTACAAGACAATGGTCTGAGATACCTGCAGTTTCCAGGATTGGCTATTGCCCCGGGGCTGTGGCACGGCATCTTAACCCGCTTTTTGAGCGAAGGCGACGGCCGCCGAACGCCCCTGAACATGGGGTTGAACTGTGGTGATTCCGATCGACGGGTGTGGGCCAATCGCCGTGGTCTGATGACCGCGATTGGCAGCCGCCGGGCGGTATTCGCCCGTCAAATCCATGCGGACCAGGTCGGTGTCTGGGACCATGTTCAAGACCAGCTTCTGAACGGTGAACATGTCGACCTTCCGGGGGATGCCCTGGTCACCGATGTGCCCGGCACGGTCTTGATCATTCAAACGGCCGACTGTCAGAGTGTGCTGCTGTTCGATCCGGTCAAGCGGGTCATAGGCAATGTACACTCGGGCTGGCGGGGCAGCATTCGCAACGTGGTCGGCCGCACGGTGCGCACCATGATGGAACGCTATGACTGCCGGCCGCAGGACCTGATCTGCGGTATAGGGCCGTCCCTGGGACCTTGCTGTGCGGAATTCGTTCATTTCCGCCGGGAAATTCCCGAGGCCTACTGGGGGTACCGCCGGGAAGGTGATCTTTTTGACTTCTGGCAAATGAGCGTGGATCAGCTTGCTCAGGCCGGGGTTGCGCGGCGCAGCATATCCGTCAGCGGCCTATGTACACGGTGCAACCAGCATCTTTTTTATTCATACCGGGGAGAGGGTAAAAAAACAGGCCGGTTTGTCGCCGCCATACAGTTGAAATCGGAGTAGAGATTACGTATTCATGGAAGGGGAATTCATGATTCAGCAAACAGCGACCATCGTGTGGAACCGGCAGGCGGGGCCGGCGTGCTTCCGTATGGGGCTATCATGTCCGCAAGGATATGAAAATGCCGTTGCGGGCCAATTCGTAATGCTGCGCAGCCATTCTGGTTTGTTCCCCCTCTTGCGCCGGCCGTTTTCACTTTTCGGACGCATCGGGTCTGCGGAACACCCGGAAGGCATAGAACTGCTTTATAAAATTCTAGGCACGGGGACCCGTCAAATGGCCGATATGGCTCCGGGGCAAACCATTGATCTGTTGGGGCCGTTGGGGCGCGGTTTCAACGTCCCGGATGGCGTCCAAAACATCTACTTGGCCGCAGGCGGCATGGGGGTC
>QZKV01000011.1 GCA_003599575.1 Desulfobacteraceae bacterium
TGCAGCCCTTCAAAGTGAACAAAAGCATTGCAGCCATCAGGGAAGCGCTGGCTTACCAAGGTGTTTCGGTGATCATTTCCCAGGAGATCTGTACGCTCTACGCGCGCGGCCTGAAAAAGGGCAAGGCACGCCCCTTTCAAGTGTCGGCGCGGTGCAAAAACCATCGCGACTGCATCAACGAACTGGCCTGCCCGGCCTTTTACCTTGAGGATCAGCAGGTGCGCATCGACCCCGTCGCCTGCGTGGGATGCGCGCTCTGCGCCCAGATTTGCCCCGAGAACGCGATTGTAAGGGTGAAGGAGAGCTAAGATTCGAAATTTGAATCTAAAATCTGAAATCTAAAATCTGAAATCTGAAATCTGAAATTTCCAAGGGGGCAACCAAAGCAAAAACATGGATACCATTCGATTGATTATCGTGGCCGTCGGGGGACAAGGCAATTTGCTGGCTTCCAAAGTGCTGGGAGAAGCGGCGCTGCCGGCCGGTGTGCCGGTCCGCATGAGCGAGATTCATGGGATGGCCCAACGCGGCGGCGTGGTGGAATCGGCCATTGTATTTGGGCCGGCGCAGAGCAATATCATTTCAAACGGCGAAGCCGATATCCTGTTGGGTTTCGAGCCAGCCGAAACCTTACGCGCCCTGGGCAAATGCAACCGCAACACCGTCGTCGTCACCAACATGGCGCCCGTGCCCCCATTTACCGTCGCCATCGGCAAAGGCACCTATCCGGATGTAAACCATATCCAGGAGTTGATCCGGTCCAAAACCCGGCGCTTGATCGCCTTTGATGCCCTGACCCTGGCCCGTTCGGCCGGCAACGCCATGACCCTGAACATGGTTCTGCTGGGTGCCCTGATCCAGACCCGGCTTCTGCCGATCGGCCCCGAACAGGTCAAGGAGGCCATTCGCACCAAAACAAAAGCCGAAACGGCGGAAATGAACATCAAGGCCTTCGATCTGGGCTATGCCGCCGCGCAAAAGGCCGCCGGCGCCTGAAACCTTGCATAAAGCTTCCAGGCGTACCCGCTCTCTGGATCTTACCGGCGGACCGGGCAGGTGCGTGGCGTGAGCGAGTAGAAAAATCCGGTCTGCCTTGCCTGGAAAAGAGATCGCAGTCGGGAGAAGCATACTCATGAGAAGGATCGCATCTCTAGCCGGCCAACTTTCGCTGGCCGCGCTCTTAATACCGGCGATCAGTGTACGGCCGGCCGCGCCGGTGTATGCCGAACTGTATAAATACCAAAAAGACGGTGTCTGGTACTTCACCGATACGCCGCCCGAGGACATGCCCGCCGACGGGAAGGTAATCGAGGAAAGCGGACGGCCCGCGCCCGCCCCGCCCCCTGAGGGAACACCCTTGCTGGCGGGCTACCCGGCCCGCAATCCCATTGAACAGGCGTCAGCGGCCACAGTGGCCGTGAAAAGCGCCCTGGGGTTTGGCAGCGGCTTTTTCATCTCCCGGCAGGGCCATATTCTCACCAACAAACATGTCGTGCGCAGCACGGAAAAACAGAGCCAGGAAACCGAAGCGCATTTCAAAGAAGCGGAGGGCCGCATCGGGGAATTCGACCAGCGCTTTGCCGGTGAGGAAGAGCGCCTGCAGGTTTTCAGAAAGCGTTTAAACCAAATGAAAGCGGCGGCCGATGCGGAGCCTCACGCGGAGCGGCGCAAGATCTTACTGGAAGATTACCAAGTCCGGCATCGCGAATATGAAGAACGGCGGGCCGATTTCGAAAAACGCTACCACAGCTATAAAATGGAGAAGAAAGCGTTCATCGAAAGCCGGGGAGACTACAATTACAGCAAAAGCATCGCCGATCTAGCCCGCAGCTTCACCATTGTCCTTGCAGACAAAACCGAGCTGTATGCACGTTTGATCCAGGTCAGCGTCGAACACGATCTGGCGCTGCTCAAGCTCGACGGATACCAAACCCCGGCGCTTTCTTCAGGGCAGACCCGCCTGCTGGCTCAAAGCGATCCGGTCTATGCCATAGGAAGTCCGGCCCGGCTGCAGAATTCAGTGACCTCCGGCGTCTTCTCAGGTTTTCAACAAGGCTTTCTGCAAACCAACGCCCAGATTTACCCGGGCAACAGCGGCGGCCCGCTGGTCTCGGCCGAAGGCCATGTGCTGGGCATCAATACCTTTAAAACACTGACCCGCAAATTCGAAGGCTTGGGATTCGCCATTCCCATTGAAATTGCTCTCAGGGAGTTCAACCCGTATCTGCCGTAGGTAGTCAGGGACCAGGCCGCACGCATGCATGCCCATCCTTGACGCAGCGCCGCACACGGGCTGCTTTTCCATCCGCGAACGTGCACGAATGATGATCGGTTTGGGACCGGCCCTGCCCTTTTCTTTAATGGATTCTATTCTACTTCTCCTCGGGGTGGTCGAACAGGTATCCTACCGACCGCAGACTTCTAAAGTACTGAGGTTTCCTGGGATTCTTCTCGAAGTATTTGCGGATGCGCACGATGAAGTTGTCCAGCGTACGCGTTGTTGTACGGCTTGTATAGCCCCAGCCGATTTCCAGGAGTTTTCCGCGCGCGAGCGGTTTACCGCGGTTGGCGACAAACAATCTCAGCAGTTTGACTTCCTGCTCGGTCAGCCGCACGCTACGGCCGTCGGCACATTCGGCCGTAGCGGTTTCAAAATTGATGCGGTTGCCTCCGAACAGATAGTTTTTCGGCATGGCCGCATCCGTTTCCTTGCCCTGCGACCATTGGCCGCGCAGCAGCAGCCGGTCGATGCGCAGCAAAAACTCGTCCAGATGAAAGGGTTTGGCCAGATAATCGTCCACGCCGTAGGCGAGTCCTTCGAGTCGATCTTCGATCTCTCCGCGCGCGGAAAGAATCAGAATCGGCAGCCGTTCATCTTCCAGGCGGATACGGCGCAGCACGGACAATCCGTCGATGCCGGGCAGCATGATATCCAGAACGATCAGGTCCGGACCAAACTCTTTCCACTGTCGCAGACCCGCCGGGCCATCGGGTGCGATCTGAACGATATGCCCTTTCATGGCCAGGTTGAGGCGCAAGCCTTCGGCGATATGCGCATCATCTTCGATGATCAGAATCTGTTTGGCAGCCATCCTATGCTCCTCTTTTCTCCACCAGGGGCAGGCTGAGCGTGAACACGGCCCCCTGCCCGCTTCCCCCGCTGGAGGCCGTGACGCTTCCCCCGTGTGACCTGGCGATGCTCTGCACCATATAGAGCCCGATGCCGGTGCCTTTGGCGGTCATGTCTTCGGCTCGTCCGATCTGGTAGAACTTCTTGAATATCTTCTTGCATTCGCGCTGGTCGATGCCTATCCCGTTGTCTTCGAACTGGATCTGCAAACGGGCCTTGTTGAGCCGCACGCGGATGTCCACGGCCGGCTGGTTCGCCGCGTTGTATTTGATCGCGTTGGTCATCAGGTTCATCAGCAGTATGTCAAAGAGCGCCGGGTTGAGGCGGCAAAAAAAGCTCTCGCCAGGGGGCGTATGCACCTGCACGCGGCAGTTGGAGAAAAAATGCCGGTTTTTCTCCATTAAACGATGGATGAGGTCGACCGGGTCCTGCAAGGAAAATTCTCCGGGATAGCTTTTGCTTTCGATGCGGGCCAGGTTCAGGATGCGGGTGATTGTGTCGGAGAGCCGCTGCGTGTCCGCAAGCATGAAATCGATGTATTTAAGCTGATCTTCGCGCTGCAAGGCATACTTCTGAAAAGTCTCCAGGTAAAGACGCAGCGACGCCACGGGTGTTTTGAGTTCGTGGGTGAAATTGTTGATGAAGTTATGCTGCATCCGGTACAACTGCACTATTTTATGGCTGTAGACGAAAATGAGCAGCATACCCAAAAGAATCACCGCCACCAATATCGACAGCACCAGAATGACCACCCAGGTCTGGACAGTCAGTATTTGACCTTCATCGAGATTGAATTTTTCCACTACCGACTTGAGGCCGGCACTGACCTCAATATACCAGTAGATGTAGAGAATAAGGGAGGTGCCCAGGGCGGCCAGAGAGAGAATGAAAACAAGAATGGGATGGAAAAACCATTTGGCTCGGTCCATGGGCTGCGCCTGCCTTGGCCGGAGATTTTGTAAAAGTTTTGTAAAACCGCAGTTTACGGGTGCTTTTTGCCTTATTGCAGCTTAAAATGTAACGCATGATGGCCATGGGTTGCAACCGGCAAATTCGGGATTCAAAGCCAATATTAAACCGCCGCCCGGACAGCCCCCACAATATCGCCCATACTTGCGGGTTGCGGCAACTTCAACCGCGGAGATCAAGAACGTTTTCCGCACACCCGCTCAAGGAAGAAGGACTATGCAAGATCATCCAAAGCACCCCAAAAAAAGCCGTGCCAAAATACTTCTCAGCAGTGTTTTCGGCCCGTATGCGCATGATGACGAATACGGCAGCCGGGCCATCAATCCGATGGAGCTGTATCACAATCAGGTGACCCGCTTTCAGGGTGCCTTTTCGCTGCGCATGTTTCACCGCAGTTTCGGCCTGATGCTGATCCAGAGCAACATCGAGGCGCCCTGCACCCTGCTGGACTTTCCTTCGCTCGCGCGCTTTACCGAAGAGATCCGCACCCAGGAGTACGATGTCGTGGGTATCAGCGCCATTTTGCCCAATATCGGCAAAGTAGCCAAGATGTGCGCCCTGGTGCGGCGATATCTTCCCCGCGCCACACTGGTCGTGGGCGGTCATGTAACCAACAAAGAAGGTCTCGAGCACCTGGTCGACGCCGATCATTTTGTGCGCGGCGAGGGCGTTGCTTGGTTCCGCAACTTTTTGGGGCAGGCGCCCGGGGCTCCGGTACGCCACCCCATGGCCTATTCGGCCCATGGCGCGCGCACCCTGGGGATCCCGCTCAAGGAGAAACCGGGAGGTACGGCGGCCATTCTGGTGCCGTCCGTAGGTTGTCCGGTAGGCTGTAATTTCTGCTCGACCTCGGCCTTGTTCGGCGGCAAGGGTCGCTTCGTCAATTTCTACGAAACCGGCGACGACCTGTTTGCGGTCATGGAACAGTTGGCCCGAAATCTGAAAGTGCACTCGTTTTTCGTTCTGGACGAAAATTTCCTGCTGCATCGCAAGCGCGCCCTGCGCCTGCTCGAACTGATGCAGACCCACGGCAAAAGCTGGTCGCTGTATGTTTTCAGCTCCGCGCGGGTCTTGCAATCCTATACCATCGAGCAATTGATCGGGCTGGGGGTGTCCTGGATATGGATGGGTTTGGAGGGCCGCGACAGCCGGTACGCCAAGCTCAAGGGGGTGGATACCCGCGCGCTGGTGCAAACGCTCCAGTCTCACGGCATCCGGGTGCTTGGATCTTCGATCATCGGTCTGGAAGATCACCGTCCCGAAGAGATGCAGCGCATCATCGAGGAGGCCGTCGGGCACGCGGCCGACTTTCACCAGTTTATGCTCTATACCCCGATTGCGGGTACGCCGCTGTATGAAAAACACCGCGCGGAAGGAACGTTGCTGGACGATTCGGCCATGGATCAGGCCGACATCCACGGCCAGTATCGCTTCAACTACCGCCACCCCCATCTTCCCGCGGGGGATGAAGAACGCTATCTGCACCAGGCCTTCTTACGCGATTTTGAAATCAACGGACCCAGCCTGGCCCGCCTGATCCGCACCGAATTGACCGGCTGGATCAGATACCGCGCCCACCCCGATCGGCGCGTGCGTGAACGCATCCGCCGGGAGGCCGAATCTCTGGGCACCACATCGGTGGCGGCCGTCTGGGCCATGCGCCGCTGGTACCGCCATGATCCGCGCATGAAAGGCCGCCTCGACCGGCTGTTCAAAGATCTGATCCATGCTTTCGGCATCCGGTCGCGTCTGTTCGCCCCGCTGGCCGGACGCTATATTCACAAGATGATGCAGCGGGAGCAGCGCCGCCTGGATGCCGGCTGGACCTATGAACCGGACACTTTTTACGAGAAAAATCCAGCCGCCCAGGCCCTTCAGGCCGCCCCCCGGCAGGTTGATAAACCCGCACCGGCGGAAATATTCGGCAAGATGCATGCGGTGGGAGCATACCTGCGATCTTCGCCCGATCGGTAAAGGTCCTGAAACCGGGAATGGTCCTGGCCTTTTTTGCGCTTGCTTTCCGGTGAAAAAGTGGTATGTTGTGCGCCATCAACAAGGCCCATGAAAAGCATGAAGCGGCATGGGACGATTTTTTTCTGAAGGAACAAATCAGTTTTGTGTGCGCCATCCTCCAGTAAAAAGATTTTGAGCATATTTGAAGAAAGGAGGATGTCGGCATGAAAAACGGAACTGTAAAGTGGTTCAACGAAAAAAAAGGGTTCGGATTCATTCAACAGCAAGACGGACCCGATGTTTTTGTGCATCATTCAGCCATCAACGCTCACGGTTTTAAAAGCCTCAGAGAAGGCGACAAGGTCACCTTCGACGTCGAGCAAGGCCCCAAAGGCCCGTCCGCTGTAAATGTCACCGTAAGTTAGGTTCATCTCTTCTCAAGCAAAAGGGCACGCCACTCAGAACGATTGGGTGCCCTTTCTTTTTTGGGCTTCATCCATTTACGCGCGGCTTTCTGCCATTGCAATCTTGTTGCGCCCTCAGTCACTACTTCTCCACAACAAGGAGGATCTTTTATGAATATTTATGTAGGCAATCTGTCCAACGACACCAAGGAAAGTACTTTGAAAACCCTGTTTGATGAATTTGGACAAGTCGATACCGTCAAAGTGATCATGGACCGCTTCTCGGGTCGCTCCAAGGGTTTTGGTTTTGTGGAAATGCCGAGCAATTCCGAGGCGGATCAGGCGATCCAGGCCTTGAATGGAAAACGCATCGACGGGAGCAACATTAAAGTCAACCCCGCCGATCCGGGCGGCAGAAGACGGACCAAGCGCGCCTTGAAAAAAAGAAGGTACTAGTTTGGGGGATGCATTCGGCCCGGCGATCCGGAATCAATCACTGCGGATCATGACCAGCAACATCTTGAATCTATCTTCTGCCAACAGGGCATGCGGAATATTGGCCGGCATGACGAGCATCTGGCCCGCCGACACAGAGCTGGCTTTACCGCCGATCGTGACCTGCGCAGTGCCGTCCAGGATATAGACAACGGCATCGAACGGTGCGGTGTGTTCACTCAGCCCCTGGCCTTGCGCGAATGAAAAAAGCGTGATGTTTCCCGCTTCCTTCTTCAGCAGCGTCTTGCTTACCACCGATCCTTCGGCGTAGGCCACGTGGTTTGCCAGGTGGAAAGGCACGCCTTTGATGGTTTCCACAACTTTGCTCATAACGGCTCCTTTGGTTGAAAACGCGGGCTAGAGGCGCCAGCCCCAATACTTCAAAAACTCGGCAAAATCCCACATATCCGATTCGTCTCTGCGCCAAAATTTCAGGCTGGTGTAGAAGCGGTTGCCCCACTCCTGCGGGTCGGCGTAAATTTTATCCGAACCCACAAAAAGATCCAGGCTGATCAGGCTCATCAACAGGGTTTCAAATGGCTTGAGCGATCCTTTGACATGGCCCTTCATCAATCCCTCTTCGTAATAGAAGCTGGTGGCGCCATGGTCGAATGGCAAGCGCAACAGGTCCTGCATGGGAGCGCCCGTCATAGCGATCGGCGCGTAGCGGTCGCTGTGCAGTTGGCCGCCCGGGACCACTTCCAAATGCGTGATACGATGAACGCCGGGCCGCACGTGAACCAGCAATCGCGGAGTCTCAAAGGGTGCGTAGACCAGTCGAGGCGGCAACGTTTCCCCGTATACCTCCAATGTCCGGCCGGTCCAATTTTCAGGCAGCGCTTCGTCGGGCAGATAGTCGGTGGGCACGATGGCCAGGTAGCAGCCGCACGTGTGAACACTGGCAACGAGCACCGGCCGGTGCCGGTCGTCCAGCGTCACCACAATCATAATGCCCGGATTGTCGCCGGCGGTCAGATGAAAAGGAATCAAGCTGAAGGGCACGCTGGGAAAATGGACCCGGTAAAAAAGATTGGTGTAGGTGCCCCTTTGCGTGGAGAAAGTGCGCTGCAGCGTGTAAACTGTAGGAGCCTGGGGATCGATCCACACCTCTTCGTTCCCGCCGGGTGTGCGCCGCGCGCTGGGCCGTCCGATGCGGTTGTAAACATCCGCATACCCGTAAGTTAAGAAAGCCGGCGCCCATCGATCGATCAGCGGTTCAGGCATAGGCCCGGGCATGTAAACCGCGGAACGCACTTCCTCCGGCAGCGCTCGATATTCCGCGCATCCCTGCCAGAAGGGAATCCAGAGCATCAGCACCAGCAGCAACACCTGTTTTACATGCTTTTTCGCGTGCAATGTCATCTTCGACTCCTTGCGCGGTTGCGCGGCTTCACACGATGAGGTTCATCATAATCTCTTTTTCGTCCCTATCAAGACGACCTCCCGGATTGGCACTCTCCCGAACGTCGCATAGGCCGCGCTCACCACCACCCGGCGGACCGGCTTGGATGCCATTGCCGGCCCTCTTCCCACGATTGACAACATCACTGGGATGGTGACAATATCTCCAATTCCGGATGCCTGGGGCAAGCGCAAGAACCGCCATTCGGAAGTTATTTCGGAACTGCTGTTTTCAGCCTACGAAGAAGCAAACCGGCCATGCACACCCAAAATCTTGATTATTGGAAGCACGCCCACGTATTTGAACTCCACAATCAAGCGAGCGAACGCAGGATCCTGTGGGTGGTGGCCCTCACGCTGATCACCATGACGGTGGAAATATCCGCCGGCATACTCTTCGGTTCCATGGCCCTGCTGGCCGACGGATGGCACATGGGCACCCATGCCGCCGCTCTGGGTATCACCGCAGCCGCCTATTATTTTGCCCGCAAACATGCCCAGGATCGGCGTTTCACTTTCGGCACCGGAAAGGTCGGGGTTCTGGGTGGGTTCAGCAGCGCGGTGGTGCTGGCGGTGGTCGCGCTGCTGATGGCGGTCGAATCGCTGGAAAGGTTCTTTTCTCCCCGTCCGATCCATTTCGATGAGGCGCTGATGGTGGCAGTGCTTGGACTGGCCGTCAATATCGTCAGCGCGGTACTGCTCCAGACCCCCCATGCGCACCATCCTTCCTCCGGGCAGGAACACCATCCTAAAATCCGGCATGATCACAATCTGCGCAGCGCGTACCTGCATGTGCTGGCCGACGCACTGACCTCGCTCCTGGCCATTGCCGCCTTGACCGCCGGGAAATACTTGCATTGGATCTGGCTGGATGCGGCCATGGGCATCGTCGGGGCGCTGATCATCGCCCGCTGGGCCAAGGGGTTGTTGTGGGATGCGGGCAAGATCCTGCTGGACCGCGATGTCGAACAACCAATGCTGGAGCGCATCCATCATCTGATCGAGTCGGATGCGGACAATCGCATCAGCGATCTGCACCTGTGGAAAATCGGCGCCAATCAATTGGCCGCCCAGGTTTCCCTGGTCACGCACTTTCCCCGCCCGCCGGAGCATTACAAGCAATTGCTCTCGCCCGTGGAAGAATTGGCCCATGTGACCATTGAAGTATTCCATTGCGACGCGCCGCCGTGCATTCCGGTCGGAAAAAGGGATGGCGCGCGCTAGCGTTACCGCGCAGTGCTCTGTTTTCCTTTCGTGGTTATGCACCGCGTTCAAGTGAATTGAGGTACCCAATGGGCGCGCGTTATTACGACTTGAACACCTACTTCAGGCAGCGCTTTGGCGTGCGGGTGCACAAGTTGACCGTGGATGCCGGACTTACCTGCCCCAACCGGGACGGCCGTCTAGGCCGCAATGGCTGTATTTATTGCAATGCGCGCGGCTCGGGAACCGGCGCTTTTGCGCGCGGCCTGTCCATCACGCGGCAACTGGAGGAGAGCAAGCAAGCGGTGGCCAAGCGTTTCAAAGCCAAAAAATTCATGGCCTACTTTCAGTCCTTTTCAAACACCTATGCTCCCATCGATCACCTGCGCAGGCTGTATGACGAGGCGCTGGCGGTTGAGGATGTGATCGGTTTGTCCATCGGCACCCGGCCCGACTGCGTGGACGAGCCTGTCCTCGCGCTGCTTCAAGCGTATGCCCGCGAGCGCCTGATATGGATCGAGTACGGCCTGCAATCGGCTCACGATCCAACGCTGGCGCTGATCCGCCGGGGTCATCATGCGGCCGCTTTCGAGCAGGCTGTATACGCCACCGCCGGCCGTGGCATTCAGATCTGCGCCCACATCATTCTGGGATTGCCCGGCGAAACGGCTGCGCACATGCGCGCCACAGCCGATTATCTGGCGCGTCTGCCCCTGGACGGTGTCAAAGTGCATCTGCTCTATGTCATTGCCGGCACACCCATGGAAACGCTTTATCGCACAGGCCGTTACCGCTGCCTTGCGCAAGATGAATACGCCGAGCTGGTCTGCGATGTGCTCGAACGTTTGCCCGCCAGCATGGTGATCCAACGCCTTACGGGAGACCCGCACCGGGAGGAATTGCTGGCGCCGCAATGGGCCTTGCAAAAAACCGGCACCCTAGACCTGATCAAACGTAAATTGGAGCAACGAGACACCCGGCAGGGAATCCGGGCACCGGCGCAATTGGCAAGGTAGCGCCCGCTAAATGGCCGGTTTGTTGAGTTTGTGGGTTGGTTGGGTTTATTGAGTTTATTGAGTTTATTGAGTTTGTTGGGTTTATTGGGTTTATTGAGTTTATTGAGTTTATTGAGTTTATTGATTTTGTTGGGTTTGTCGGGTTCGAAATCTGTTTGGAATTTCAATTTGAGGCGTGTCAGCGATCTCAAGGCGAAAAAAAGGGCGCACCCCCGCTTCACGAGGGTACGCCCTTAATGCTTCCAGAATCGGGCCTAACGCAAAGTAACGTTGACCGCCGAGGGGCCTTTGGGGCCTTGCTGGATGTCGAAAGTCACTTTATCGCCTTCATTCAGAGATCTGAAACCGGTCGTGTTGATACCGGAATGATGAACGAAAACATCCGGTCCGCCGTTTTCCTGCTCGATGAAGCCGTAGCCTTTGCTGCTGTTAAACCACTTCACTGTACCGTTCGGCATGCTAAGCATCCTCCTTTCAAATAAAATTTCCCAAAGCTTCAAACTTGAAGGATGCCGCATGGATCTTGCAGGACTTTCCTTAAGCACGAAACTGTCCGTCAATGAAGAACGGGCCTTTATTGATTAAAAGGACTTTTATCATTTTTTTTGATGATTGCAAGAAAATTTATCATTCAACGGCCGGTGGTGCCCAGAATTACCTGAAAACCTTGAAGGGGAGCTGCAGGAGGGCTTAAGCTTAGTACACATATTCCTAATATTATGACCAACTATGCGGGGTCGGGGTCGGTATCGGGGTCGCAATCGAATTCGACTATCGATGCCGATTCCGATACCGACCCCGAGGCCGACCAATTCACCGACTAAACAAATCTCCCAAAGCGGTACGTTATTGAAGACAAGATTATACGTCACTGAATTTATGCCTCGAAGCACTTTGCCGGGCCGGCCTTTGCTTCCAACATCGTTATACCGGCCTAAACCGTTTGGCGACCGGATAACGTCTTCCCTCTCCGAATGCCTTGGATGTGACTTTCAGGCCGGGTGGGGCTTGTTGCCGCTTGTATTCGCTTTTGTCGACCCGCGAGAGGACATCCTCAACACTGCGGCGGTCACGGCCGCCAGCGATCAACTCATCGGGTGACAATCCCTCTTCGATGTAGCCTTTCAAAATCCCATCGACCACTTCATACGGCGGCAGGTCATCCTGGTCGGTCTGGTTGGGCTTGAGTTCCGCGGAGGGCGCTTTTTCAAGAATCCTGCGCGGGATCACTTCCCCGGCGCTATTGATCAAACGGCCGATTTCGTAGACCTGTGTTTTGTATACATCCGAAATAACCGCCAACCCACCGTTCATGTCGCCGTAGAGGGTGCAATAACCGACCGCCAGCTCGCTTTTGTTGCCGGTGGAGAGCACCAGGCAGCCGTCGCGGTTGGAAATCCCCATCAACAGTGTGCCGCGCGCGCGCGCCTGAATGTTCTGCTCGGTCAGGCTTACCTCGGATGGGTTGGCCGCGGGCAGCAGCAGACGCACGAAATCGTTATAGATGCTGTCGATGGGTATGACATTGTAGGCAACGCCCAGGTTTTGGGCCAGCAACCGAGTATCTTCATGATTGTCGCGTGAGGTATGCCGCGAAGGCATAAAAACCGCAGCGACATTTTCGCTACCCAGGGCCTGGACGGCAATGTAGATGGTCAGGGCCGAATCGACCCCCCCGGAAAGGCCCACCACGGCCTGATGATAACCGCATTTGGTGACATAATCGCGGGTGCCCATGATGAGCGCCTGCAGGACGGACTGGGTATCGCCTTGGCTGACGGCATGCACATCGCCCATGCCGGAGGCGGTATCAAACACAATCTCATCTTCATCGAAATCGCGGCATTGCGCCACGACCTCGCCGCGGGCGTTAAAAACGGCGCTGGCACCGTCGAATAAAATGTGATCGTTGCCGCCCACTTGATTGACAAATACCAGTGTCATTTTGTGCTTGCGCGCCAAACCGGCCAGCATGCCGTCACGGAAAGCCCGCTTGCCCTGGTGAAAGGGTGAAGCCGATATATTGATCAAAAAATCGATGCCGTCTCCGATCAATTGGGTCACCGGATCGAGTGCATACCGCCGCCGTTTGAATATATCCTTATCGTTCCAGGCATCTTCGCAAATGGTCAGGCCGAGGCGCAGCCCTTTGTAGGCCAAGGGACGGGAGGGTCGGCCGGGTTCAAAATGGCGCCGTTCATCAAACACATCGTAGGTGGGCAGCAGCTGTTTGTTGACCTGGTGCAGGATGCGTCCGTTTTCGAAAAGCACTGCGGAGTTGAACAGAAAGTTACCGGTCTCGTCCGGGTTTGTATCCACCAGGCCGCAAACGACACCGATGCCCTGCACCGCATGCATCAATTTTTCCAGGCAGCTCCGGTTGGCGTCCACAAAATCCTTGCGGTCCAGCAGATCCCGCGGCGGGTAGCCGCACAAGGCCAATTCGGGGCAGACGGCCAGATCGCATCCCTGTATTTTGGCTCGCTCGCAGGCCTTCACGATACGCTCAAACTGGCGTTTGAAATTGCCGATCAGCGGGTTGAGTTGAATAATGGCGATCTTCATGGCACCTGTGCGCTTTTCATGGAATTGGGTTCAGTGCGTCCCCCTGACCGGATGGCGGCGATCAGATCGGGGGTCGCGGTTCCTTTGTTCTGGTAATTGACGGCCCCGGCCGTGCGCATGGCGTGATCGCATTCCTTGTCCTCGTACATGGAAAGACCGATGATGCGAATGGCCGCAAAGGTTTGATGAATCACACGGGTCGCTTCGATACCGTCCACCAGGGGCATGTTGACGTCCATCAGGATCACATCGGGCCTGAGTTTGCTGGCCAGATCGATCGCCTCCTGGCCGTTGCAGGCTTGCCCGACCACTTTCAGGTCCGGTTCTCGGTTGATCAGGCGCGCCAGGCCGTCTCGAAATAGAATGTGATCATCGGCGATCAGCACCCGGATGAACGGCTCCGGTTCCTCCGGCGAACCGCCTCCTTCCAAGGGCCCCGCAGGCGGCCGCATGGAAGGGGTAACCACCGGTACGGCCGGTGACTGGGCATGCGGAACCGTCAAGGTAAACCGGCTGCCTTGGCCGATCGCGCTGTCGATCTGCAGAAAGCCGCCGATCAATCCGATGCGCTCGCGAATGCTGAACAGCCCGAATCCGCCGCCGATTTCGCCTTCCGGAGCCAACCGGCAAGCGTCAAATCCCTGTCCCTTGTCGCTGACGATGATTTGAAGGCCGCCTTCCACGAGCCGCAGGCTCACCTGCGCTCTAAACACCTGCGCATGCTTGACGGCGTTGAACAGTAGTTCGCGCACCGCCTCGAATACCAAGATTTTCACATCCTCGGGCGGTTCAACTATTTTTTGCAGGTCCAGATCCACCGTGAGTTGATGCTTTTCGCTCATCCAGCGGGCCAACCACTCCAGGCCGGCCGCAAGCCCGCCCTCATGAAGAATGGACGGACATAAATCCGCGCTCAGCGAGCGCGACATCTGGATACTCTCGCCGATCATCGTCTCGACCTCATCGGTCAACCGTCTGAGACCGTCTTGACCGACCTGCGTGGCGATATAGCCCAAGCGCATTTTGGCTGCCGCCAGGTGCTGTTGAATGCCGTCGTGCAGCACCCTGACCAGGCGCTTGCGCTCCTTCTGCTCGGCCATGGTCAGCTCGCCGGCCAGCGCCCGCAGCTGCGCCGCGCGGGTGTTGAGTTGTTCGTTGACCCGCCGCAATTGATCTTCGACCCGCTTGCGCTGCGCGATTTCTTCCTCCAGGATGTCGACGGAATGCGCCAGGGCGGACGTGCGTTCACGGACCCTGCCTTCGAGGGCTTCATTGGCGAGAAGCAGTTCCTTTTGGGACTGAATGCGTTGCACGGCCAGGGCCACCTGGTTTGCCACTGTATGCATCAATTCGATATCTTCGTGGGAAAACCGCGGCCGGTTGCGGGTGCCGAAGGAAAGCGTGCCGATAAGGGTGCCCTGCACCATCAGCGGATGGCAGCAGTAAGCCTCAATTCCATAGGATTTTACCAGATCGGTGCGCTGGTCGGAGGTATTGAGGATATCCTCGGCAACCGCGCGCTGTCGATCGCGGGCCACGCAGCCGCACACGGCCGCACCGAAATCGAGCCACTCGATTTCGCGGGCTTCCCGCTCCGGAATGCCGTGATAAGCATTCAGGCGCAGCCGGCCGACCGTCTCATCCAGCAGGAAATTGAAAAAAAACTGGCAGTCCAGGTAGGCCATCACCTCCCGGCACAGCTGATTGACCAGGTTCTGGGGGTCTTGCGTCGCCAGCAGCCGGCCGGCCGTATCCGAAAGCAGTTTAAAACGTGATTCACTGGCCCGCAAAGCATCCTCGGCGTTCTTGCGTTCGGTGATATCTTCGAAGATCGTGGCAAACTGTCCTTTAATCGGGGAATAGGCGCTGACCGAGTACCATTTTTTCAAGATCTGACTGTAGCTTTCCAGTTGTATCGACTCCCTGGTGGCGGCGACCCGGCCGTAGACACCGATCCAATCGAAAGCTTCATTGCGGATGCCGGGCATGACTTCAGTGATCCTCTTGCCGACCACATCTTTCAGGCCGGTCAGTCTTTCAAACGCCTCATTGACTTCGATGAAGAGATAGTCAATCGGTTGTCCGTCGGCATCGTATATGACCTCATGGCCGGCAAAGCCGTTGATCATATGGCTGAAAAGCGCTTGGTAGCGATCCTTGGTGCGGCTGATATCCCTGAAAAGCAACTCATACGGCCTGGCCAGCCCGGTCTCAATGATGGCCTTGTAGATAAAATAAAAAGAGAGGATCTTGAAATAATGGCCGAGCAGATTTGAAAATCCATATACGCTGGCGTAAGCGGTGAATGAAAGTTCGGCCAGGACCGTCATCCCAATGGATATCAGCAGCCAATGCATGATCCTGGATTCGAACTGATGGCGGTTGCGGACAATCAGGGCTCCGGCCGCGATCAATATGAGGCAAATCACATATTCACTGGTTTTCTTGAAGGGAGTCAGGCCGCCGGCGCTTTCGAGATAGCAATCCGGGAAGATGGGCCAAAACAGGATGGATAAGAGCAAAAAACTCACGATCAGGCCATACCCGAGGAGATAATACTCGGCCCTGATATGCCTTTTGAACATCAACGGCGCCGCCAGCAGGGTCAGGCTTTCCAGGTAGCGGGCGGCGATCCACAGCTGCGTCGGCGCGTTGGCACCATACCCGGGCAGGATATTCATGCCTTTATAGGCAAATGTGTGCACCAGGTCGATAATGCCCACGAAAAGATAGGCGATGCCGATGAACAATAGATACTGGTTCGAGAGATATTTCCTGGAATTCCAGGCCACCATAAAGATACCGCAGCCGATGACGATCGAAAACACTTCGGCCAGGCCGTGGAAAAGGAGGTAGTTGTAAAGGCTGCTCGCGTAGAGTCCGGCCAGCACAAGCAATGCCGCAAAAATGGAGATCAGCTTTTTCATCGGATGCATCGGTCCGCGGGAACAATGTCGGAGGCCATCTGCCGCCGCATAGGAAAGGTCCTTTTTTAGCAGACCACTCCATCAATATCAAGCCTACCGTCGATTTGCAGCAATTCTCGCTGAAGTCGACCGGTCGTCCGTGACGCAGCTGTTCGCGACCGGCACCGTTTTTAAAAGGCCGCTCAACCGCGCTGCGGGAACGGATCATGCTGCATCAAAAGAAAAACGGCCTGTCCTGGCACCCTGCCAAACAGGCCGTCTTAAAATGATTACAGGATCTTGATGGTCAGGGCGCAATGCATTCGGAAAGAGATTGCCTCTCTGATGCCATGCGCAGGCCATTCCCTTGGAAGTTACTCGACGATCTCCAATACCGCCCGTTTTTTGGCCTTGGTGGACACCGCGCTGAGAATGGTCCGCATCGCCTGAGCTGTGCGCCCTTCCCGGCCGATCACCTTACCTATATCTTGTTTGGCGACTCTAAGCTCCAGAACGGTCGTATGACTTCCTTCGACTTTTGAAACCATAACGTCTTCGGGATGATCTACCAATTGCTGGGCGATAAAACCGATCAATTCATTCATCTCTCATTCTCCTTTCTGAGGGTGGTTGTATGTGCATCCATGGGCCGTTTGGAAACGGCATTCAGATTCAGATGCCTTTGTAAGGTTACATGGTGGTCCTTGAGGCATGCAGCTGTTCCGAGGAAGGCAGCTCAAGGCTATTGAGAACACTGCAAAGCTCGTTCAAGCCGAACGGTTTGAAAAGCCAAGCGTCCACCGGTCCAGCGTTCATCAGATCGGCCAACTCATTCTGACAATGACCTGTCATGATGATGATCTTTGTATCGCGAGATTTTTCTTTGACTCTGGAAGCCAGGTGATAACCGCTCATAATGGGCATCTCCAGGTCGGTCACCACAAGATCGTAGCGGCCAGTCGACATGGCGCGAAGCGCTTGTAAACCATCTTTGGCCATGTCCACCCGGTAATCGAGGTCCGCCAGCATCTCAGCCACCAGGCGCATGATGAACGGATCATCGTCCACGACCAGACATTTGTGCAAAGCACTTTGATCTTCAGAGTCCAAAAAGAAAAAAATCGATTCGTCCTCCACCAACAATGCGCCCGGTCTGTTCTGGACCAGAACCTCTTCAGCGTACATACATTTCTCCTTGGTTGCTCGGTCTTCGATCGGAGATGTAGCAGATTGATGGGCGAAGGATCGTTTCTGCGATGGACTTTGCAACCCTGAGAAAGATCCGCCATTCCCACCCTCCGATCAACAACAACGGTTACCGGATGGTGGGTGACACTTAGCATGTGCCTATTTCGGTGAGATATGGGGTGATCACCCCAATTTATACGCTTCGTTTACTTAGCTTTATCGGCCTTTGTGCAGTCGCCGCATAAAGGCTACCGTGAGAATCGGGGAGGCGTACAATGTCAGTTCGTAGGAAGGCCTTCCGGCGGGCGTTGGGACACTGCCGCCGACGCGCCCATGTGCGGGAGAAAAGGGGGAAAATGTAAGGGAGAAAAGTCAGTTGCCGATGGCTACTTCTTTGAGATCAACCCGCGTTCTGCAGCGTACGCCGCCAATGAAGCGGCATTATGCATATCCAACTTGTTCATCAGACTGGCGCGGTGTTTTTCGACCGTTTTGGGGCTGATATTCAGCAGATCGGCGATTTGCTTGTTCGCATAGCCTTCGCCGATCAGTTTCAGGACTTCCTGTTCACGATAGGTGATGCTGTCCCAGGCGCTTTTGGGCTTGAGCTGTTTGCCTCTTTCGACATAGCCTTCCAGAACTTTTTCTGCAATTCCAGGGCTGATGTAGCGCTTGCCTTCCAGCACCGAACGGATGGCCAGACGGAGCTCTTCAATGCTTGAATCCTTGATGCAGTATCCGTCCGCACCTTCCTCAAACGCCTGCAGAACATGGTGGTCGGAGTCGTGAATGCTGATGACCAGTATTTTGATATCACCGGAAAACAGTCTTCGGATTTCCCGCATGACCGAATAGCCGTTGATCTTGGGCATGGAGAGGTCCAGCAAAACCATGTCCGGCTTCGATTTTTGAATTCTTCGCAAGGCTTCATGCCCGTCGGCCGATTCGCCGACCACTTCGACGCCTTGATAGCCTGCCAGCATCGCCTTGAGGCCCTCTCGAAACAGCTGGTGATCCTCAACAATAAACAGTTTCTTATTTTCACTCATGGAGAAGACTCGCTTGTCAACTTGGCAAATACAATTTCAGATCAAGGTACCCCAAAATTGTTCAAGAGCCAAGTTTTTTTTATAAATCAATGCTGACCAGGCCGCCCCGATTTGAAAAACCGGCCCCCCATGGCCATAAACCGGCTGCTTGCCGCTTCAATCGGTTGGGGCGAATCGGGGCGATTTTGGGGGCGTTAATAAAATAAAAAAGGGATTGCCCGGTGGGAGCCAATCCCTCGCTTTTCTTGGTGCCGGAGGTCGGAATCGAACCGACAAGGGCTCGCGCCCGGCGGATTTTGAGTCCGCTGCGTTTACCAATTTCACCACTCCGGCTGAGAATGCGGTTTTATACGGAATTTTACCTGCCTTGTCAACACGGATGAACCCATCGGCCCGCTCTCTCAGGGTATCCATTTTAGATCAAAGTCGCATGGGTTGGTGGGGATATCCTCGGGCCGGGGCGGTATCGGGGCAATGGCGGCCTCGCAGATCCGCTCACCCCAATCAGGTTTGATCCTGTGCCTTTGGCGTTGCGCTGGCTCAGGTTTCGGATGCGTGCCTGCCGGCCTTTTGCAACTGCTCAAAAACAGCCATGATCTCATCGCCAGGCACTGCTCCGGCCCTCAAAATGGCCGGTTTTTCCATGGTCAAGTCCACCACCGTAGACCCGGGGCCCCCTCTGAGCAGCCCGCTGTCAAGAATCAGATCGACGGCATCGACCACGGCCGGATCGATGTCGTCAATCACGGCACACCCGGTTGCACCCGAAAGATTGGCGCTGGTGCCGGTCAACGCAGAATCCAGGGCGCGCACCAGCGCACCGGCCACGGGATGGGCCACCTGGCGTACGCCGATCTTGCCGGTGCCGCCGGTCAGGCCTTGGGGCAGCCCTTGGCGCGCGGGCAGCACGAAGGTGACCCGGCCGGGCCAGAAGCAGGCCATCATTGATCGCGCCAGTGCGTCCACCGGCCCGGCGACTTGGTGCAGCATGGCCTCGGACGCGATCAGTACGAGGATCGGCTTGGACCGGTCGCGGCCTTTGAAGCGGAACAGCCGCTCCACCGCATCGGGATTGAGCGCATCCGCACCCAGGCCGTACAATCCGCTGGTGGGCAGGATCACCACTCCGCCGGAGCGGACCACCGCCGCCGCCCGGGCGATGGCGTCAGTTGCCGGATGGAGCGGATCCACCCGTATGATTTTAGCGGTACTCTTCAAGCTGCCTGGCTTTGCGTTCCAGCGCAACGGCCATCTCTATTTTGTGCGCCTCGAGCAGGGCGGCCAAAGCCGCATCATCGACCGCCAGGATCTGAACCGCCAAAATACCGGCGTTGGTTGCGCCCGGTTTGCCCACGGCCACGGTGGCCACAGGAATCCCCGGGGGCATTTGAACCGTGGACAGCAGGGCGTCCAATCCTTGCAGGCTGGAGGAGTCGATGGGCACGCCGATGACCGGCAGGGTGGTTTGGGCGGCCAGGGCTCCGGCCAGATGGGCGGCATGGCCCGCTCCGGCGATAATCACCTTGACGCCGCGCCGGCGCGCTTCGGCGGCAAACCGCGCCGCGCGCTCCGGCGTGCGATGGGCCGAGGCCACGGTCATTTCAAACGGCACCCCGAATTTCTTCAACATGGCCACCGTCCCTTCCATCACCGGCAGGTCCGAATCACTGCCCATGACGATGCCCACCAGAGGTTTGATCTGGTAGCGTTTCATGGCTTTGCGGCCGATGTCGTTGCGATAGTGAACATCCGGCCAATGAATTTTGGATACGGCCTGATAGGCTTTGTCAATGGCGTCGCCGACCGTCTGGCCCAAGCCCGTGACGCCCAGCACCCGGCCGCCGGCGGTTACAACGGCTTTATCCTTCACGGCGGTGCCGGCGTGAAAGACCATGACGTCCTTCATGCGCCCCGCCTTTTCCAGACCGCTGATAGGGATCTCCTTTTTGTATTTGCCAGGGTATCCGCCCGAGGCCATCACCACGCAGACGGCGGCGCGCTCGTCGATCTCAAGGCGGCATTGATCCAGGCGCCCCTCGATGACGGCCTGCATAACCGGAATGATGTCGTTTTTGATCCGCATCAACAGCGGTTGTGCTTCGGGGTCACCGAAGCGGCAGTTGAATTCCAGTACCTTGATGCGGTCGCGCTCGATCATCAAGCCGGCGTACAACACCCCTTTGTAGGGCCGGCCTTCGGCGGCCATGCCGCGCACAGTGGGCAGCATGATCTCCTGCATGATTTTGTCGTGGATGAATCTATCCACCACCGGGGCCGGCGAATAGGCGCCCATGCCGCCGGTATTGGCTCCCTGGTCGTCGTCGAATACGGCCTTGTGGTCCTGTGAAGAGGGCAGCGGCAGTACCGTCTTGCCGTCGGTGAATGCCAGAAAGGAAGCCTCTTCGCCTCTGAGATACTCTTCCACGACAACCTGGCGGCCGGCCTCGCCGAACTCTTTTCTGACCAGGACCCGGTTGAGGGCGTCCAGCGCCTTGGCCACGCTGTCGCAAACGATGACGCCTTTGCCGGCGGCCAGGCCGTCGGCTTTTACCACGCAGGGGGGGCCCATTTTTTTGACAAAGGCTTCGGCCTGTTTGTAGGTGGTGAAGGTGGCGCCCTTGGCGGTCGGCACACCATATTTGTTCATGATGTACTTGGAAAACGATTTACTGGCTTCAAGCGCGGCCGCCTTTTCGACGGGCCCGAAAATGCGCAGCCCTTCTTTTTCGAAAAGGTCCACGATGCCCATCGAAAGAGGGCCTTCGGGCCCCACCACGGTCAGATCGATCTGCTCCTGCCGCGCATAGGCCAGCAATTGGGCTGCATCCTCGGCCTCGATGGGCACGCACTCGGCCATTCCGGCGATGCCGGCATTACCGGGCGCGCAGAAAACCTTTTTCACCAGCGGGCTTTGGCGGATCTTCCAGACCAGGGCATGCTCGCGTCCGCCCCCGCCGATCACCAATATTTTCATTGCAAACCTCCTTTGGGCGTTCCCGATC
Organism: Desulfobacteraceae bacterium; assembly: GCA_003599575.1. Classification (GTDB taxonomy): domain Bacteria; phylum Desulfobacterota; class Desulfobacteria; order Desulfobacterales; family Desulfosarcinaceae; genus Desulfatitalea. The sequence continues at coordinate 21,282 of QZKV01000011.1, forward strand.
TTTCCTGCGCCAGTTCCATTAAATGCTGCTGTTTCATTTTCATCAGTTCAGCCTGGGAAATCTGAGCGCCGTGCGCGCCGCCGTTCAAACTGATTTCGGACAGGTAATAACCGCCGTGCGCGGTAATCATCAGATCGATGTGCGCAAAGGGCATTTGCCCCCGTGCCATGATCCGCCGGCATGTCGTCATCTGATCCGGGCTGAGTGCATAAGGCCGGCTGCTGCCGCCGGCCCCCAGGTTCATGCGAAAGCCGCCGGAATTGCAGCGGGCGTAGGTTTCCCAATAGTCTCCCACTGCCACAATACGCAGGTCCGTTTCAACCGGACTGAAGGGTTGCAGCACGAAAGGGTAATGGCGCTCATCCAGGCTCATACAACTGTAAAGGGTTTCCAAGTCGTTCCATTTGCGCACCCCGTGGCCGCAATGCACGTGTTCCTGCTTGCTGACCGCTGTCGTAATCCCATGCCGGTGGTACAGGCCTATGGCGTCAAGCAGATCTTTGCGGCGCGCAATCACGCGGGTGTGCGGGAGCATCCATTCCTGCAGTAGAAAGGCCTGGGCCGTTTTCGAGGCGCTGAGCAGTTGCGCCGTGGCCGAGGGCAACAGGCGCACGCCGCGCGCGGTCAGGTCCACCAAAATGGCGGATTTCAGGTGCGTTCGGGGGATCAGCCCGATAAAGATATCATCCGGACCCAGCTGGGGGTAAATCCGGGTCAAGTGGCTGAAGCGGGTAATGATCATGGTCTTTCATCGATGATGATGGGCTTGAATGCCCAATTCGATCAGGCGGTCCAGCAGCCGGTCAAAAGGGATGCCCGCCGCCTGGGCGGCCTGAGGAAAGAGGCTGGTGGGGGTCATACCAGGGATGGTATTGGTTTCCAATACATAAATTTCATCGCCGCGCACCAACATATCGGTTCGGCTGTAGCCGCTGCAAAAAAGCGCCTTGTGGGCCATACAGGCATACGATTGCGCTTTGGCGGTCAGCTCCGGGCTGAGGCGGGCCGGGCAGATCTCCTGGGTGTGCCCGGGGGTATACTTGGCTTCATAGTCAAAAAAATCGTGCTTCGCGCCGGGGATGATCTCGACCAGGGGAAGTGCCTGCAATTCGGTGTTGCCCAACACGCTGCCGGTGATCTCGACGCCTCCGATATAGGCTTCCACCAGTGCAACGGCATCTTGGTCAAAAGCTTTGTCCAGGGCCGCGTGCAGCCTGTCGGCCGTGCGAACAATGGTCAGGCCGATGCTTGAGCCGCCGGTCACCGGTTTGACCACCAGCGGAAGTCCCACACGGGCCGTCAATTCCGCTTCACTCACGCTGTCATCGCGGCGGACGACCGCATGGGGCGGCACCGGTATGTCCCATTGCCGGTAGATTTGCTTGGCGGCCAATTTGTTCATGGACAGGGCGCTGCCCAGCACGCCGGCGCCCTGAAAAGGGATATCGAGCAGCTCCAGCAACCCTTGCACCGTACCATCCTCTCCGTAGGGCCCGTGCAGAATGATCAGAGCCGCATCGATTTGATCGGCCTCGGCGACCAGTCTGGCCAGTTCGGATTGCGTATCGTAGCGCCGCACATCGTACTTGTTTTTATCCAGGGCTTGAAAAACCTGTTGGCCGCTTTTGAGAGAGACCTCCCTTTCCGATGAAATTCCGCCGTATAACAAAGCGATGGTTTTTTTCATGGGTTCACTTTCCATTTTCGATCGGGGTCCGCCGGGTAATCACTCCCCGAAAAACCTGCGTTTGGCAGTGGTATACTCTTCGGGTGTGATGAGCTTCTTTTCCAACAGTCGGGCCAGTATCTCGATATCGCGCAATTGATTTGCCTGCGGGTCTTCCAGTTGCAACATCTCATCCCGACCACCGGCATCGAGAAGGGGTGGGCGGGTGGGAGGGCCGAGTCGAAAGCTGGCAATTCCGCCCAAAAAACTGATCTCGACGGCGCGCCCCTGAAAGGTGGGCGAATGCAGCGCATCGCGCAGGGTACGGCCTTCCCTGCGCAGGCGCCGGTAGAAAAGATAGCCGCCAAGGGCTGCCAGCAGAAAGCCGGTCAGCACGATCCAGACGAGATATCGCACCAGACCGCCGAAAAAGAGCACCAGCAAGCCCACTCCGGCCAGGAGCAGCACGTGCAGGATCAGAATGGTATGGGCGAGGACGATGCTTTTAAACAAACCCTCGCGGTTATGATCGTTTTTCGCGCGCATAGTGAAAGTACCGGGCGATTGGGCGGACGCCATCATCTTTTGAAGGCGGCCTCTTTCGGGCGGAGACGATCCGTGACTCCCGCCATATAGCGCTGGGGAATATCAAACAGCATGCTGCCCCGCCGTGAGGCATTGAATTTCAGAATCAGGTAATTGAGTTTTTTAAAGGTTGCATACCGTTGCGCCGTATCAGGCATTTGGGTCAGCAATTGCTCGGTGTTATGAATCTCCTTCTTCAGCTCGATCTCAGCCGGCAGACAATCGGCATTCTTCAATATTTTATAGGTCAAACGCAGATCTTCGGGGACATGCTGGTCCGACGCCAGGTCCAGCGGGCGCCCCGCGCCGGGCAAGTTGTCAAACACACCCTGCTCCTGCGCTCGTTTGATGCGTTCTTCGACTATTTTCTCAAATCCGGTAATCATGATCCCCCTTCAGAAGCCGGCCCACTCTTTCCCGCCATCCGTCAACGGCGCTGCGGCCAACCGCAACAATGGCACCGGTCAGGCCCTCCGCGCCGGCGCTCACGTGTCGGTTCAATATAATACATGGGATTTCGGCTTTTCAAGCGCTAATCCGGCCATCCGGCAATTTCGCTGAACGGCATTCAGTCACAAAGAATTGACACCCCAAAATGAAATTGGTACTCTCAACGGCATTAACACCCAGGGAAAAACAAGGAAGCCGGCCGTGGATTCAAACCAGCGTGGTTTCAAACGCCGCACCGCTTTCATTATCGTGGAATATGCCGTCAAAGAAGGCGTATTTCGCGATATCATCAAGAATATAGGTCCCGGCGGCATCTTTATAGGCACCCAGCGCGCCATCGCCAGCGATCAGGATATCGTGCTCAAATTTCCGCTCTTCTCATTCGAAGAAACGATAGAGGTCAAGGGGCGCATCGCGCGCAGCGGCTCGCATGGGTTCGCGGTGACGCTGGACACACCCATCGAAACGCTGATGGCCAAAGACGGCAGATTCCGCGATATCGTGCACGAAATCGATCGCAAATAGCCGCTTCGTTCAACCGTTTAATCCCTAAAATGAAAAGACCCCTTGGTACGAAAAAAAAGAACCAAGGCGATTCGACCCGTCAACGAACCGATTCCTCAATGAAAGACCGGATAAGACGGGCTGTTTGCGCCGGCTTCTCCATGGGTACAAGATGCCCGGCGTCCTCCACTTTGGCATAGCGGCCGTGGGGGATCAGTTCCGCCGCACGTTTAAGGTCGATCCACAGCCTGTTTTCACTCTTTCCGCCTTCCACGACCAGCGCCGGGCAGGATACTTTTGGCAACTCAGGCCATGGGTCGTGGTGCATGCCGCCCATAAACAATGAAGCTTCCTGCCAAGGCGAACACGAGAGCTCCACCCCGCTGGCACCGGCTGCGCGGATGCCGTATTCGATATAGAGCCCGAGCACTTCAGCTTCCCAGGACCGAAAGAACGGTTTGGCTTTGAAATCCTTCCGCACCGCCGCGCGGTCCGGCCAGTGATTGCGGCGTTTGATCGCTTTGCCGGCCAGTGGATGTTGGTCCGGCCGCATAGGCGTGCGGTAGGCTTCGGGGGGTAGGAATATGGGTTCAATCAGGATCAAACAGGCCGAGGAGGCGCCGTGAACAGCATGCGCGAGCGTAGCGACCGTCGCCCCCATGGAGTGGCCGACAAGATAAGGATTTTCAATCCCCAGGCGGATGCACATCTGTTTGAGATCATCCGCCAGCCGGAGCCAGGGCAGCCCTCCGGCGTACAGATCAGAAGGCCGATGATTATAGAAGCAGGGGGCGATTACCCGGTGATCCTTGGCAAGCGCCTCTGCAATCGGGTGCCACAGCCACGGCAGGAACCCGGTGGCATGCAGCAGTACGACCGTGGGGCCGCAATCCCCGTAAGCGAGATAATGGATTTGCGCGTCCGGGATATCAACCCTGCTCAATTTCGGTGGAGCGGTGGGCATAATCTTCTCCTGCATCACTTATTACGGCTTACCAGTTTGGGCTTTCATCAATCGTACTGCATGGCTCGTCGGGATTGGAGCAATTGGCGCAGCTCGCGGGCTTCCGCATTGTCCGGATCGATTTGCCGGATGCCGGCGAGATGCGCGTCTGCTTTGTCCCAGCGGCTTTGATCCAGGTACAAACGGGCCAGGGCAAGATGTGCATCCAGATGGTTGGGATCCCTGGAAACGGCCTGCTGCAACGCTGCTTCGGCACGCTCCGGTCGATCGGCGGCCAACTGGGTCAGCCCCAGGCCGAAATGGTTATCGGGATTTTCGGGTTTGATCGCCACTGCCCGCTCAAAGGCCTGGATGGCGCGGTTCAAATCGTGGAGCTCACCATAAGCCATACCCAAGTTGAAATAGAGTTGGTCATCGAACGCGTAACCGCATTCGAGGGCCGCTTCGTAGAAGTCAATCTCCTTAAGACGGTCACCCATCCGGCCCCAAATGAAACCCAGATGATACATGGCCAGGCAATTGGCAGGCTCTGAAGCCAGCAGGCGTTCGTGGCCCTCAAGGGCTGCTTCAAATCGGCCTTGTTCCACGGCTGCGTCGGCAGAAGGGTCGCACTGCTGAAGGCGCCCTTGAGGAACGGCTTGCCTGAACGCACAGGCGAACACCATCACAGCGGAGAAGAGCAGGACCCAAAAGCGGTACCGGAAAACCGCAGCGGCCGCTGGTGTACCGTCAGAAACCCGGCGATCGGCGGGAAATTTAGCGTTTTCAACAACCAGGTTCATTTCCATCCTTGGTTTCGGCCCCTACCGGGCCATGAACGACAGCCATCACGCAGTCAGATAGATTAGGGTATCGGCTTAAAACGGGTCAAGGTAAAATTCCACGCAATCAGGTCTTGCAATACACCATCACATGTGATCATATCCGATCAAAATTATCAGTCCTTCGATCTATCGGGAGGATCACCATGAAAAAGAGATCATTGCGCCGGACATTGCATGTCTGGATGATCTTTGTTTTTTTCTCCATGTTCATCGCAGCAAACGCCCATTCAAGAGACCTCCCGTTCGCTCCGGGAGAAATACTGGAATATGCATTGCGCTGGGAAAACGTTCCGGCCGGATCGGCGCGCTTGGAGATCATGCCGGTCAAAATCATCAACGGCGAACAGGTCCACCATTTTGTCCTGACGGCCGAGTCCAATGCATTTGTTGATATCTTCTACAAAGTACGCGATCGCATCGATGCCTTTGCCGATTTGTCCATGAGCCGTTCATTGCTCTATCAGAAAAAACAGCGTGAAGGGCGCCATCACCGTGATGAAATCATTGAATTCAATTGGCAGAACGGTCAGGCGCAATACTCCAACCACGGCCAAAAGAAAGAACCCATCGAATTGATGGACGGCAGCTTCGATCCGCTGTCCGCCTTTTATTTCACCCGCACGCTGGATCTGGAGATTGGTCACAATATGGAACGGCCCATCACCGACGGCCGCAAAAATGTGATCGGGCGATTGCGCGTGACCGGACGCGAGACCATTACACTGCTCAACGGCAGAACATACGACACCTATCGGGTTGAACCGGAGTTGAACCATGTCAGCGGTGTATTCAAAGAGGGCATCAACGCCAAAATTCAATTGTGGGTCACTGCCGATGAGAAACGCATTCCGGTACGGATTCAGAGTAAGATCCGCATCGGTCAGTTTATCGGCGAGTTGATCACCGCCGAAGGATTGCGCTGAACCGGACTATCTCTGCGCCGCAGCGCGATGGCGGTTCTAACGCTTTGGATAGACTTATCAGTCAAGTCGCTGCCGGAATCGGCAGCGACTTGATTTTTTAGGATGTGTTGAACACCCATACCGGTTGAGTTCTTATCTTTTCCCGCCGCAGCCTGCAGGCCTGCACCCATTTGCGCCAAGAGAACCTTCATGGCGCATTTTTGAAGGCGCGATAGCGGATCAAGCCCTCCTGGGCCACAGTGGCCGCCAGCACCCCTTGACGGGTGAAGATACGTCCGATGCTCAACCCTCTTGCCTTGCAGGCGTTGGGACTCTGCATGGCGTACAGCAGCCAGTCGTCCATACGGAAATCCCGGTGAAACCACATGGCATGATCCAGGCTGGCCACCTGCATATCGGGTTCCCAAAACGTATGGCCGTGACGATACAGGGAAGTGGCCATCAAATTGAAATCCGAAGCATAGGCCAGCATGTAGCGATGCGCCGCGCGGTCGGCGGGCATGGGGCTGATGGCACGGAACCAGACAAACCTTTGCGAAGGCGCACTCTGCGGCGCAAAGGGATCGCTGGGGTTCACGTGCCGGATTTCGATCGGTTTTCCACAAAAGATGCGCTCCCGAATATGGGGTGGAATCTTATCGGCCCATTTGCGGGCCTGGATCTCTTCGGACGCGAACCCCTCCGGCCCCGGCACATCAGGCATTTCGTCCTGATGCTCGAAACCCGGTTCATCGATCTGGAAAGAGGCCGACATGGAAAAAATGGCCTCTCCTTTCTGTAACGCCACCACTCGGCGGGTAGTAAAGCTTTTGCCGTCCCGGATGCGATCCACGGCATAGACGATAGGCTGCGTTGCGTCCCCGGGGCGCATGAAGTAAGCATGCAGGCTGTGGGCCGGCCGACTCTCGGGAACGGTATGGGAAGCCGCCGACAAGGCCTGGCCCAGCACCTGGCCGCCAAACACGTTGCCGAAGCCCAGATTCTGGCTCTGGCCGCGAAAGATGTTCTCTTCGATTTTTTCCAGTTTCAAGAGCGTGAGCAGCTCTTCCAGCACATTGCCCAAGGTGCAAGTGGTCATGGCCTGACTTTCTTTTCGTTCGAAGTTTGCACGTCTGATAGGAGCGGCATTGCTCATCCGCGTTGCGATTTGCGGTGTTCTTTATCTTAAGACCCGGTCTTTTTTGCGCAAGCCGCCGCCCACCTCCGGCGCCATTTTTTTTAAGCGCAAGATTTTGCGCAAGGAAACTGTAAAAACCGGCGCGTTGCGGTTCGTTTGCCCGAAATGAACCAGTTTCGGAACGGCTAAGTCACGATACCGATATTTCCCCCGAATCACCGGTCACTGACCCGCGGGTAAGCGGACTAATGGGCCACCGGCAGCGTCAACCATACGCAGGTCTCATCCGGCCGGCTTTCGGCGCCAACCTGGCCGCCGTGGGCGTTGATCAGTTCCTTGACAATGGCCAGACCGATACCGGCCCCGCCGCCTTCACGGGATCGCGAGCGGTCCGCCCGGTAGAATCGCTCAAAGATAAAGGGCAAATCTTCCGGGGCGATCGCCGGGCCGTTGTTGGCGATGCTGACCCGGATGCCATTGCCTTCAGCGGTGGGAGTGGTCTCGATCGTTATGCGCCCATTGAGCGGCGAGTACTTCCATGCGTTTTCGATCAGGTTGCGCAGCGCCTGGAGCAGTTTATCCGGATCGGCGCTCACATGGTCGCCTCCCGGAGCGAAGCGGTACAGGACATCGATCTTTTTTTCTTCCAATTGGGGTCGATACAGCGCCAGCAATTGTTCGATCAGGGCCCGCAAAGAGATCGGACGCCGATTAAGAAAGGCTTTGGCGGCATCCGCTTTGGCCAGTTGCTGCAGATCTTCGACCAAATGCACCAGGCGCAAAATTTCCTGCAGCAACATGCGGAACATGCCCTGGGACGGGGGGATCACCTCATCGCTGAGGCCTTCCAAATAGCCGCGCAGATTGGTCAAGGGCGTGCGCAATTCATGGGCCACGTCGGCAACCATGCTTTTGCGCAGCCGTTCCAATTTTTCCAGGCTGTCGGCCATGCGGTTGAAGGCCAGACCGAGCTGGCCGATTTCATCCCGCGAGGATACGGCCACCCGCCCGGAAAAATTGCCGGCCGCAAACTGCCGGGTGATGGCCGCCATTTGGGACATCGGGCGCAAGACCCGCCTGGTCAGAAGATAACCGAGCAGCAACGCCACGGCCAGAGCCGCCAGCGTGGCCCAGACTAGATAGCGGTGGACGGCCGCCAGGAACATCTGGTGGGTTTCGGTAGGGGATACATCGTATTTATCCATCAACGTCATGAAATAATCGGCGGCCAGTTGATCGATGGCCAGCCAGACGACCAGGATAATGACCGCGATCACCGGCACGACACTTATCAGCAGCAGTTTCCACAGCAATCTATGTTTCATCGAAATTCCCCGGCTCACCCGGCTGGATCAATCGAAGGATGACCGGCTGCATTGGACCTGCGCCGCGACCAGGTGGCAACCACAGGCCAACCGCCAACGAACGGCATTACTCCAATTCGTTTTCTTCAGCCAGGCGGTAACCGAAGCCGCGCACGGTGAGGATATAGCGCGGCCTGGCGGGTTGCGCTTCTATTTTCTGTCTCAGTTTGCCGATATGCACGTCGATGACCCGGTCAATCACCGTTTCCCCGTTGCGGTAGAAATGCCGCAACAGTTCTTCCCGCGAAAATACCCGGCCCGGCGCGTGCAGCATGGCCTGCAGCAATTTATACTCAGACGATGTCAGCGCTATGGGGCGCCCCTTCACCGTGACCCTGTGTTTGGACAGATCCATGGCCAAATCGCCATGCGACAAAATATCCGTGTTGCGCCGGGAGGGGGGGCGAGAACGCCGCAAAATGGCCTTGACGCGTTCAACCAGTTCCCGGGGGCTGAACGGCTTGACCACATAGTCATCTGCGCCGAGTGAAAGCCCCAATACGCGGTCGATCTCTTCTTCCCGGGCCGTCAACATCAAGATGGGGACATCGGAATACTGCCGCAGGCTGCGGCAGATCTCCCAGCCATCGATTCCAGGCAGCATCACATCCAGGACAACCAGCAGGGGCATGTGCTGTCGAGCCGATTGCAGGGCTTGGCGGCCGTCGTGGACGGCGATGGTCCGGAAACCCTCGCGTTGAAGGTAGGCGGCCACCAGAGAAGCGGTATTGCGATCGTCCTCGACGATCAGAATCGGTTGCGCATGTTCGGCGCTCATGGCCGGCTTGCCCCCTTATTGACTTTCTAACGGGGTTGCCGTTTGCGAACGACGTTGATCAGACTGCCTTCCAGAACCATTTCGACCTGGCGCGAAGTCAACGTATGGCTCAATTTATAGGTTTCCTTGCGGGTTTTGTTATGTACGCTGAAACGATCGCCCGCGGCCAGGGTTTTGCGAATGTCCGCCACTTCCATTTCATCCCCCTGGGAAATACGATCGTAGTCGCCGGCATCATCGAAAACCAGCGGCAATATGCCAAAATTGGCCAGGTTCTGCCAGTGAATGCGGGCAAAACTCTTGGCCAGCACGATCTTAAGGCCCAGATAGCGCGGCGCCAGAGCGGCATGCTCGCGGCTCGAACCCTGTCCGTAATTGTTGCCGCCGACCAGCATGAAATCACGGCGCTGGTGCTGCAAGGCCCGGTCGTAAAAAGATGGGGCCACCCGGCTGAACACAAATTTGCTGATCTCAGGGATATTGCTGCGGTAAGGCAGCACCTGGGCGCCGGCCGGCATGATTTCATCCGTAGACACATTGTCGCCGACCTTGAGCAACACCGGGCCGGACACGTGATCCGTCAAAGTTTTAAAAAGCGGCAAAGGCTGGATGTTGGGACCTTTCTCGAGCTCGACCGGAGTACCCGGCGCGGGCGGAGGAATCAGCATCTGGGTATTGATCCGGACAGTTTCCGGTTCGACATACTTCGGATAGGGCATGTTCAAGGAGCGCGGGTCGGTGATGACGCCGGTCAAGGCCGAAGCCGCGGCGGTCTCCGGGCTGCATAAGTAAACCTGGTCCTCTTTGGTCCCGGAGCGGCCGGGGAAGTTACGCGGAACTGTGCGCAGGCTGATCTTGCCCGTGGCCGGGGCCTGTCCCATGCCGATGCAGCCGTTGCAGCCGGCCTGATGGATGCGCGCACCGGAACGGATCAGTTTCTCCAGCAGCTCTTCGGCTACCAAATTTTCAAGAATCTGCCGCGAGGTGGGATTGATGTCCAGGGAAACGCGCTCGTGCACCTGCCGGCCTTCCAGCATCATCGCGGGAACGGCAAAATCGCGGAATCCGGGATTGGCTGAAGAACCGATATAAGACTGGTAGATTTCGCGGCCGGCCACTTCGCTCACCGGAACGACATTGCCGGGGCTGCTGGGCAGGGCGATGAGCGGCTCGAGCCTGGAAAGGTCGATTGCATCGGTTTCGTCATAAACCGCGTCTTTGTCGGGCAACAGCGCCGACCAGTCTTTTTCGCGGCCCTGCGCCTTCAGGAAGCGGCGCACGGACTCATCGGAGGGGAAAACGGTGGTGGTTGCGCCCAACTCGGTGCCCATGTTGGCGATCACATGCCGGTCCATGGCCGTCAGGTGCTGCAATCCCGCCCCGTGGTACTCGACGATCTTGCCGAAGCCGCCGTGCACACCGTGGCGCCGCAGCATCTCCAGGATGAGGTCCTTGGCGCTGACCCAGTCGGGAAACCGGCCGGTCAGCTTGACACCCATGATTTTAGGCATGCGCATGTACATCGGCTCGCCGGCCATGGCCAGGGCCACCTCCAGACCGCCCGCGCCCATGGCCAGCATGCCCATAGCCCCGGCGGCCGGCGTATGGGAATCCGAGCCCAGCAGGGTCTTGCCTGGAATGCCGAAGCGCTCCATGTGCACCGGGTGGCTGACCCCGTTGCCCGGCCGGCTGTACCAGGCGCCGTATTTTTTGCAGGCGCTCAGCAGGAAGAGATGATCGTCCGCGTTCTTATAATCGAGCTGCAGCAGATTGTGATCGACATATTGGGCGGAAAGCTCCGTTTTCACGCGGGGAACCTGCATGGCCTCAAATTGCAGCATCACCAGAGTGCCTGTGGCATCCTGGGTCAAGGTCTGGTCGATTTTGAGCCCGATCTCTTCACCGGGTTTCATTTGGCCGGAGACCAGGTGCGCTTCGATCAGTTTATGAGCGACACTTTTACCCATATCCCCCTCCTCTTTTGTTGTGGCGCAACCGGTCACAGTGATCATTGCATGCGCTTGGCGGTCGCGGCGCCAACAGGCCGGTGCGCATAGTAGAGTTCGCCTTTTCGCCCTTTCTTCTACTCTGATATGCTTCTTTCAGTCCTTCAAAGATCCACGAAAATGGGTTCGTTTTAATCGATGCCGATGGTCCGGCGAAGCTTGGACATCAGCGGCCTGGCCAGGGAGCGTGCCTGTTCGGCGCCCTGGGCCAGAACACGGTCAACAGCCGCCCGATCCTCAAGCAGCGCTTCGTAAGCGGCGCGCTGCGGTTTAAAGTTTTCCGCCAAAATATGCGCCAGCTCTTGCTTGATGTCACTGTATGCCAGCCCGCCGTGTCGATAGGCGTGCAGTCGCCTTTCGACGGCCTGCGGCGGGGCAAAATGGCGGTAGATTGCGAACACGTTACACTGGTCAGGGTCTTTTGGCTCTTGGGGCGATTTGGAATCGGTGACAATCCGCATGACCTGCTTGCGGATTGCGGATGGGTCATCGAAAATGGGAATCGTATTGTTGTAGTTTTTACTCATCTTCCGGCCGTCGATACCGGGCACCACCTTGGCCTCTTCACCCACAAGGGCTTCCGGCAGCGTGAAGATATCTCCGTGCCGATGGTTGAAACTTGAAGCAATGTCTCTCGTAATTTCGATGTGTTGTTTCTGATCCTGTCCCACGGGCACCAAGTGGCTGCCAAACAGAAGGATATCGGCGGCCATGAGCAGTGGGTAGTTGTACAGACCGGCATTGACGCCCTCGTCAGCCTCCTTGCCTTCATCCTGATTGGTCTGAACGGCGGTTTTATAGGCATGCGCGCGATTGAGCAGCCCCTTGGGTGCCCAGCACGACAATATCCAGGTCAGTTCGAAGACCTCCGCGATATCCGACTGCCGAAAGAAAACAACCCGGCCGGGGTCCAGCCCCAGCGCCAACCATGTCGCGGCCACTTCATAAATATGGCGCTGCAGCGTCGCGCGATCCTTATAAGTCGTCAGGGCATGATAGTCGGCGATGAAATAAAAGGCCCGATAACGACCCGACAGGTCGATGGCCGGTCGGATCATCCCCAGAAAATTGCCGATGTGGGGCTTGCCAGTGGGTTTGATACCCGTAAGGGCTATTTTGGGGGCGGCATTCAAGATCGCTCCTCGAAGCCTGGCGGCGACATATGCATCCCTTGCACTGTTGACACGAAAACAGAGCCCCCTGCAAAACGAACCGGCTCTTCAAAAGAAACTCGGCGTGTGAGCATTTGACAAGCTGCGCAATTTCCGTGGGGGGTTTGAAAGACGGCGTTCCGAAAATGGACGGGGGATATGCGCGGGCCCGCGGTATTCACAGCGGATGGGGCAGGGCCGCGGCCCCGCCCTGTTCATTTGGCGTCCTGCCTATATTTTGCCGTCGCCGGTGCGACCGGTTACCGCATAGCGGCATTAAAATGCTCGTTCACCTTGCCCCAGTTGATCACATTGAAAAAAGCGCTGATATACTCAGGCCGTCGGCTCTGGTATTTGAGGTAGTAGGCATGTTCCCAAACATCCAGCCCCAGGACCGGTTTTTTGCCCTGGCTCAGCGGGCTATCCTGATTTGAGGTGGTCACGATCTCCAGCTCTCCCTGATTGACCACCAGCCATGCCCAGCCGCTGCCGAAAAGCAGGGCCGCAGCACTGGAAAACTGTTCTTTGAAGGCATCATAGTTGCCAAAGCGTTTTTTGACCGCATCATGCACCGGACCGCCGATATCAACGCCCTTTTTCAGGATCGGCCAGAAAAAACTGTGATTTGCGTGTCCTCCGCCGTGATTACGAACAGCGCTGCGGATTTTTTCCGGAACCTCATTCAAATTCTTGATCAACTGCTCGACATTCAGTTTCTGAAACTGATCATGACCATCCAAAGCGGCGTTGAGTTTATCGACATAGGTTTGGTGGTGTTTGGTATGGTGGATCTCCATTGTGCGCGCGTCAATGTAGGGTTCCAGTGCGTCATACGCATAGTCGATTTTCGGTAAAGTATGTATCGTCATGTTTACCCCCATATAAATGTGCGCCGGGGAGCCTCAGTGTGCCGGGCGCCCGGGCTGCTTATTCCTGGTTTTTTGTGGTTTTGAGCCGATTTGGGCTTAGCTTGCAGCGGCGGTCCAAATATTCCGATGCCGGTCTGTAACAAGGGTCCACATAGTTGCCGTTTTCATCGATAACGTAACAACAGCAAAGGTCGGCTTCGCCCATCCCGGTGTCGGGTGTGCAGGCATCTGTGCGTTGCATCTCATCTCTTTGAATCTCGTCGTTCACGGCGAACTCCCTTCTTGGCCTTTCGAGCGGGAGGGCACCTGTGCTCCGCCTCCACAGGTCACCGATCTCTTCCGTGCATCGGCACAGTCATCGGCACGAGCGCCCTCATGAGGCCCATAAACTTTTTATCATTGCTGATTTGTCAAGTAGCGGCCGCGGGGCTCTGCCGCGAGTGAACCGGAGAGATAAGATGGTGAATAGAAAATCGGACGATCCAGCATGATTCGGCTGCAATCAAACCCTTGCATGCGCTGAATCGGAGAGTGTTGAGCGGATCGAAGTAAATCCTTTGGGAAACTTGATCCTTTATCAACTCTCCTCAACGGCCGTCAGGCTTTCCTCGATCAGGTATTCAAAAAGAAAACCTTGTATTTTTTCCCAATTTTCAACATTGGCCACAGGCGTGGATTCGGCCTTCTTGAAATGATAGGTATCGCATAAAGTGATGATTTCCGGATGGTTTTGAGACAGGCCGCGCCATATGTGCTTGGCGTCCGTTAAATCGCTCAACGCAGTGATGGCGTCGATTACGGCGATTTTGCCATCCGGGGTGAATCGAATTGCATGTTGGTCCAATGCCAGATGTATTGCTTGCATGCGGTACTCCTTTTTGGAAGGCGGGCTGTTGAATTCCCGGCGGGGCGGAAATCGCACCCACGTTTGAGCTATACAAACCCCATCTGGCAGAATAAACCAATGGGTTTAAAGCCCCAAAATGCTGGTGAAGATCACGGTATTGACCCGGCCGGACACCCCCGCATGACGCACGCGGCCCGCCCTGTCATCCGGTGTGGTCTACGGTCTGTCTGATTCGGCTCCCTCAGTAAGGGACGGCGTTTGCTCCAAACCTGTACCCTCGGCCGGGGTTTGGAGATGCACGGTACGCGTGGGATAGGCGAAGGAGATGTCCGCGTCGGCAAACTTTTTGAAAAGCTCCAGATTGATCGTTTGCCGTATATCCATATACAGATTGTATTCGGCGCTCAGCACATAATAGACGATCTCGAAATTCAGTGCGGAATCGGCGTATCCCTGGAAATGCGCGCGGTCGAAGCGCACATTGTCCTGTGCTTCGATGGTTTCGCGAATCATGCCGGGAATGCGTTTGATTTTCTCGTGAGGGGTTTGATAAACGACGCCGATCGAGAAGAGTACCCGCCGTTCCGCCATGCGTTTGAAATTGCGGATGCGGCTTTTGAGCAAATCGTTATTGGAAAATATCAATTGCTCTCCGGACAAGCTGCGGATACGTGTGGATTTCAATCCGATGTATTCGACCGTTCCGGAAAAAACATCGACCACAATGAAATCACCGATCACAAACGGCTTATCCAAAACGATGGATAGAGATGCAAACAGGTCGGCCAGAATATTCTGCAAGGCGATGGCCACGGCGATGCCGCCGATTCCCAAGCTGGCCAGCAACGTCGTGATCTTGACACCCGGTATGTTGTCGAGCACCAGCAGCGCAGCCACGGCGATCAATACCAGTTTCCCGAGGAATCCCAGCGCACGCAAGGTCGTCATGCGATCGCCTTCTTCACGGATGTCGTGCTTGGATTGATATCGGCGCAACGCAAATACGATCAGTTCATTAGCCCAGATGGCCGTCTGGATGATGAACGCTATAATGACGACAGCGGAAAACCATTTATCCACGGGTGCGGGCAATTCCAGCACCAACGATCCTGCAAAAACCGCCAGGATCGCCATCACCACGGTGGATGCCTTTTCGACCAGTGAACCGATCAAACCATACAGGCCGCCTTGGACCTGATCCTTCTTGAAATAACGGTGAGCCAGGACGGCTTCCAGTACCCTCAGAGTGATCAATATGCCCAGGGCCAATGCAAAGGCAATCAACCAGCGCTCCATATGGTTGTCCCAAATCACCCAGTTTAGAACCCGCATCTTCAATACTCCGTTCTGGATCGCGGTTTTGATTGCGATACGCCCCGGCGATGGGGCTCGTTTGAGGAAGGCCGCTCGACTGAAATTCGCTTCTTTATGGAAAACAAGGTATTTGAATCCGTGCCAAATGGCACCCGCAATCCGGCCGTGAATCGGCTCTGCATCGGCGGTTCAGAGGTGATTGAACAATAAGATGCCGAACCAAGTAGACCGGAGCAGGCAAAGAAAGCGACACCGTCCCTGGCCGCCCTCAGCAAAGATGGTGAGCATCCCCTTGTGGGGTTTCCCGGATTTGGAAGAATATCGGGCAGGGTCGGAATTGAGCTGGTAGCGACTGTCGTCCTCACAAGGGGCTTATCCTCATTCGATTTCAATGCCGTCCATAGACGGCATTTCGGAGACTAAGATGGGATCTATTAATGCATGGGATGGCAAAGACAGCTGCCGACAGTTGTCCCCGCGGTGGGGGAACTCAACTCAAATATCAAAATGAAAAAGCACTATAACCACCCGCGGTGGGTATCACAATGGGGTACTTACCCCATATACCAAAGCGGCTCATTGGTATAAATAAAGAAAATAGGTTTGGAAAAGGTTTCTCAGCAGGCGCCGGGATTATTCTCAACTCACTAATATCTCAGGCTCTTAGAAGTAGGCCCAAGAGTCTGGAAACGGCATCCTCGAAAATTTTCAGCCATGTGGAAACCCTGCTGGAGTGGAAAAAACCCGATGCGCAGGATACGTTTTCTTCTGATCTTAGTTTTTTTTTTGACAAGCTCATTAAAGGATTAATTGTTAATACAGTAAAACAGCCTTGCCAAATAGGCATTAGGCCCCATTCACCGACACTCCGCATTTACGCTCCGACTGGATATGCAAAGTCCTATTTGCAAGGCCTGCTAAGAACCCATGCGGCTAAGATGAGCCGTAGACAGTGGCTTTTTGAACTCAGCGCGGTTGCAGTGCGCTAAATGGACGTGGTCATCCGGCCGCAACGATCATTACCGGATCATGACCGGAAACTACCCACAGGGGGAAGTTCAAGTCCTTGGTGCCTTGATCGTTTATACCTCCAAACCCGAGCAACCGGATAAAAAGAACAGCAGCAATAAACGAGCAAGAGGGAGCCGACCAATGAAAGAAAAGAAAAGAGTCATAATTGCCGAAGACCATCAGTTGTTCAGAGAAGGAATGAAGGCAATGCTGGCGGGTCATGAAGGTTTGGAAGTGGTGGCTGAAGCGCATGATGGCCTGGAAGCCGTCCGATCTGTTAAAAAGAACAAGACCGACCTGCTGATATTGGATCTTTCCATGCCCAGGTTAAGCGGGATCAGCGTCATGAAAGACATTCGCACGCAATTTCCGGACTTGAAAATCTTGGCCTTGACCATCCATGAATCCGACCAATATGTTCTCGAGGCCTTCAAAGCCGGCGCCAACGGCTACTGTATAAAAGATGCCAGCCGTCAGGAACTGCTGGTAGCCATCGAGAGCGTCCTGAGCGGAAAAACCTACATCAGCCCTGGGATCGCCGACCAGGTCATGGAAGGATATTTAAACGGCAGAAGGACCCTCAAGGAAAAAAGCGACTGGGATACCATCACGCAGCGCGAAAGGGAGGTGCTCAAGCTTTTGGCCGAAGGCTATATGAATAAAGAGATCGCGGATTTTCTCAACATTAGTGTTAAAACCGTCGAAAAACATCGCGCCAACATCATGAACAAGCTAGACCTGCACAACGCTGCGGCGTTGACGTCCTATGCCATTGAAAAGGGTCTGGTCACACCCAAAATGTGATACCTGCCGCCCAAACAGACAAGACCGTTGCGCTTCAGCCTGCCTGATGTGTGATGGAGGAGGGTGCCGCCATATCTCGGATACGGCGGCTCTCAGCGGGAGGTTCTTTGAATTTGTTAGACATGACCGCCCAACGAACCGGGCGGCTCATTGCGCTTTTTGGCCTCTGGAGCGTTGGGATATTCTTCAGGAGACTCTACGTCTTCGTGCGATAGCTTGGCCTGGCGTTCTTCTTCACCCTCTTTGACGCGATCCCGGCATTCGCCTTCACATTTGCCTTGGGTGTCTCTTTTGGGCATTTCTGTCATTGAGTCACTCTCCTCTCATTTTTTTCGCAGGGCAGTTGGTTAGAGAATAGGGTCAAGCGGGTAATATAGCGAACCCTGAACTGTAGATCCTACATGCCCTGTGTTCAGACGCCCAGGTCATCAACTGGCCGCTTTCAAGACCAGCAGCGTTTCCACTTGCTCCTTGCTGAGCGTCTCCTGGTCCAGAAGCGCCTGGGCCAATAAGGCCAGATTGTGATGGTTGTCCTTTAATACTTTCTCCGCCTCGGCTTCCGCGTGCAGCAGGATTTGGGCGATCTCCTCATCGATGACGCGAGCCGTATGCTCGCTGAAGTCTTTGGGTTCGGTCAGTTCCCGCCCCAGGAAAGGGTGGGGCGATGATTGGGTGAAGGTAGCGGGTCCGAGTTTTTCGCTCATTCCCCATTCACATACCATGCGGCGCGCGATTTGCGTGGCCCTTTTCAGATCATCGCTGGCCCCCGTGGAAATTTCGCCGAATACGATTTGTTCAGCCACCCGGCCGCCCAGCATAATGGCAATACGGTTGACCAGATAACTTCGCTTGAGGTTATGTCGATCTTCCTCCGGAACCTGCTCGGTAACGCCAAGGGATCGACCACGAGGAATAATGGACACCTTTTGCAAGGGGTCGGCGCCCGGCAGCAATTGCGCCAGAAGCGCGTGACCTGCCTCATGATAGGCGACAATCTGCTTTTCTTCCGCGCTGATGACATCTTCTCTTTCGATGCCCATCAAGATCTTGTCCCGGGCCATTTCAAAATCTTCCGCCGCCACTTGATCTTTCTTTTTGCGTGCCGCTACCAAGGCGGCCTCGTTGACCAGATTCTTCAAATCCGCGCCGGACATTCCCACGGTGCGCTCGGCGACATTGACCAGATTGATATCCTCGGCCAAGGGCACACGCCGCACGTGAGTCTTAAGAATTTCATGACGGGCCTGTTTTTGGGGAAGATCCAAGGTGATCTGGCGATCAAAGCGTCCCGGGCGGATGAGAGCCGGGTCGAGCACATCCGGTCGATTGGTGGCCGCCAGCACCACGATCGAACGACGTGGAGAAAATCCATCCATCTCGGCCAGTATTTGGTTCAGGGTCTGTTCCCGTTCATCATGCCCCCCGCCCAAGCCGGTTCCCCTGACGCGTCCGATGGAATCGATTTCATCAATGAAAATGATGGCCGGTTCGCTCTGTTTGGCCCTTTTGAACAGATCGCGTACCCTTGAGGCACCGACACCGACAAACATTTCAATGAATTCGGAGCCGCTGATGCTGTAAAACGGTACATTGGCTTCTCCTGCGGTTGCCTGAGCCATCAGGGTTTTGCCCACACCCGGGGGACCCACCAACAGGATCCCTTTGGGCAGCGTTGCGCCTAGTTTTCTGAAGTGTATGGAATCTTTAAGGAAATCGACCACCTCCTGCAGCTCTTTTTTTGCATTGTCCAGACCGGCCACATCACTGTAGTGTACATCCACAGTTTCCTTGCTGAAGAGCTTGGCTTTGGAACGAGCGAACCCGAACAACCCGTCCTGGGCTCCGCCCATGCGGTGCTGCATCCTTTTGCCGACGTAGACAAAAAGTCCGATGATCAAAAGCCAGGGCAGCAAACCGACCAGCAGCGCCTGGCCCCAGGAGCTTTGGGTCGTTTCGGCCTGAATCGTCACCGAGTTGGATTGAAGCAGATCGAGTAGTTCCGGATCTTCAACGGCGGGCATAATCGTGGTAAACCGCTCCGGCGGTTCATCCGGGGCTTTTGCATCAACGCGGTTCCCCTTATACTGCCCCGTGATGGTATCCCCCTTGATCACCACCTCGGCCACGCGATCTTTGCGCACCGCATTTTTGAATTCGCTGTAGCTGATCTTGTTGATGGCGTCGGCTGATCCGTAACCTCTTACGAAATAGATTCCGAACAATGACAATATGATTACCCAATAGAGGGTACGCCAGCCAAAGCCGTTTTGATTTCTGGATTGGTTTCGATCATTCATTGGCTTTTCTTTCTGCACCAAAATATCAACTCTTTTGCGCGAAGGAATAACCATAAAACCCTATTTTTCTCGGCCGGCTTCCCTAATCACGCCAGGCTGCCCATACTGCACCTGCGGATATCGCTGAAACTTAAATACTCAAATAAGCTCCATGAACCCGAGAAACCGACCAACTCAATTAACCGGGCACTTGGACATGCAGATTTCCTGTAGACACACTTGTTCACATATCTGTACGCCCCTGGTTTAGGCCGGCCGCCGAATCACGGCGATTCTCTTTGAGCAGGATTCAGCCAAGCTCCACGGTCAGTCGTCCGGGACGGAGATGGTTGCGCCCCATGTCCGCGCATATCATAGGATGCGCGGACGTCGTTCGAGCAACTCCGCCCCGAACGCCGGCCGGCTTCAGTCAGAATGGCCGGCTCATTCCATCATTTTCGCAACGTGCTCAATCGGCATGATTCATGCTTAGCTGTCTGCAGATGGTTCGGCTGCCTTGTTCCGAACGTCCTTGCACCTGCAGCACCCATCGCGCAGGAGAGATGTGCCATGAGCGACGCCCCGACCGCCGTACGAACCGCGCCGGCCCCCAGCTTCACGCGCCCGGTGGCTATATTCACAGTTCCCGTAGACCGGGATGCCATCTTCAGCAACCACAAAGGCGTATATAAAAGGCGCATCGAAAACCGGCAGCGCAAGTTGATCGTTAAAAGTACGTTCATCAGGCATTTTTTGCAGCCGGGTGAACACATCCGCTGCTTGACCACCGGGTACTCCCCTGTCTCGGCGATTGAGCAAACCCTGACCGGACCTGCATTTTTGTTTTTTAAAAGGGCTCTTCTGGTGTTCACAGACCGGCGCATTTTACACATCCCCACCCGCTTCAACCGATCACCGCGCGGCGCCATTTCCCAGATTGCGTATGAAGATTGCGCATTGCTCGACATCAAGGGCCGCTCTTTACAGGTCCGATATAAAAACGGGCCCAGGGAGGTTTTTAGTTTCATCGGACGCATGGAAAAAAAGAAACTGCGCCTTCTGCTATCCGGCCTGCGTTTATCTCCCCATCAGTCCGGCCGGCTGCAGGGTCGGGTCCATCTGTGTCCGGGTTGCACCTGTGTTTTGCCGGCCGCTGCAACCTGTTGCGGCTCCTGCAGGTTGGCTTTCAAAACCCCCTTCAAGGCCCGGCTCTGGTCGGTCCTTATTCCGGGCGGAGGTTTTTTTTATGGCGGATACCCGCTGGCGGGAATCGTCACCGCAGTGTCCGAAATCGCGCTGAAGGCCTTTGTTTTGTTCACATGGTTGGAAATGAGCAAAGGGGGGGCGGGGGGTTATGGATCAATGGCTGTGGCGGCCGGCGGATTGATCGTCGAGAAGCTGATCAGCGCCTTTTACGCGAAACAGTTGGTTCAGGATTATGTGCCTGAGAGAAAAGAGCACTCCCTGCGCAGGCTATGGACTGCCGCTACTTGATAACATGCACAGGAACAGGTGATCGCTGCAAGATGCTCTGGGCCACGCGGCCCAGTTCCTGGACCTGTCCACCCCGAGCCCCTTGGCCGCGGCTGCTGAGCACGACCAAGTCCGCCCCGGCCTGATCGATCATCTTCAGAATTTCACTCGCTGGATCACCGGTTACCAGGCGCAGCTTGAGGAAAGGACACGCTTTCAACTCGTCTGCGCAAATGCGCTCCAACTGCTTGCGCGCCCTTTCGATCTCCCAATCCCTGAAATTGTTCAAGTGTTCCGGGCTGGGATAATTGCCATAGGCCGGGAAGTAGGCGCACAGATCCACGGCGACATACATGAGGATCACTTCGGCACCAAAATTTTGGGCCAAAGTCACGACCTGACCACCCGCTTTTAGTGAAGCCTCTGATAGATCGGTGGGCCATAGAATGGTTTTTACAGGCATGAGCCCCCCACTTCCAAGTTGCCACATTTCGCATACTCAAAGTGGTGACGTACGGCCGAACTGTCAAAAGCACATTTTCTGTTTGCCTGGTTCTCAAGCCACCTGGGCTGGATTGCCCGCGGGACGATGATGAATTTCTGCTTGTCCAGGGCTTAAAGCTGGCAACGGCCGGACGAGTCACCCATTGCGCAGAATCTTCCTAAAGTTGCAAAATCGAATGCCGATATCTGAGTTGCAGTTCTATTTTGGACTAGGATGGCGCACAATGGATATTTTAGAACCCTCGCTGGCGGAAAACCTCTTCACCTTTGCGCAAAACCGATCCGCGCAATTGACCACGCTCGCCAATCAATCGCTGAACAAGGGCATCGATAAATATATCAACAAGGATTATAAAGGGGCGGCCTTGGAGTTCAAGCGCGCCTTTGGCCTGGACCCCTATTCGGAATATTCGGTGGACGCGATCAAGTATCTGGCCATGACGCACCTCAAGTTGAATGAGCCTGACAAAGCGATCGAAGCCTACCGGCAAGGTCTTCAAATTCACCCCGACCGGGACGATCTGCAGATCGCCTTGGGCAACATTCATTTCGGCGAAGGTCGCACCGGAGAAGCCATTACGGCCTATGAAGCCGCGGTGCGCATTTATGATGATGTCAACAACCGCTTTGCCCTGGGGCAGGGATATTTGAAAGCCGGTCGAAATGACGATGCGGCCCGGCAATTCCAAAAAATCATCCAGGCCAGTCCGGGCAGCCCCAATGGCTATTTCGGTCTGGCTCAGACCCACGCCGCCCGCAAAGAGTATTCCGAAGCCATTTCCCTATTCGAACGAGCCCTCCAAAAGGACAAAAAATTCTATGACGCCTACGCGGAAATGGGCTACGCCTATGCCGACGCGGGCGATATGGTCCAGGCCGAAAAGATGAAAGCCCTTCTGGAGGAAAAGGACGAGGGATTGGCGGAGACGCTGGGTGAGTATATCAAGAAGAAGACCCCGCCCAAAATTCTGTTTGCCTGGGGGACCAGCTCCTTTTCCTATTTCCTGCCCCCCAAAACCCAGGTGGCTGCGCTGAACGATTACATGGCCAATGCAAACGCCAGCCAAAGCTTCAGCATGGAACTGCAGTTCAACAAAGCCATGGATCGCGAAGCAGTGGAAAATCCGCTCAACTGGTCCATCCGGCGCTCCATTGGCAACGGACCCGGCATGGAGTACAATCACGGGTTGGGGGTGCCCGACACGGAAGCGCAGATCAGTCCTTATCCCACCGATGTCTATTACGATGAAAAAAATTACACCGCCCTGGTACGTTTCACCATCTCCCAAAACGCCTCAGCCAACGCCACCATCGATCCCTCCCATATGGTGTTTTCCTTTAAGGGACTCGATGCCGACGGCAACACCATGAATCCCAAGTACGATCAGTACATGGGCTTTTCGGGAAGTTTTTAAGTTAGGCGCAACTCCGATCCTCGTTACTTTGAAAAGCAGTTACGGCACATCATCCCTTGGGTATTTCATTCGTACCGTTGGTGATTGGCCCTGACTAGGGCGTGTAGTTGGCTACGTAGAAGTCATCGATGACGCCTTGGCTCTTCAACTTCTCGCCGTATGTTCGGGCTGCGTCTCGGGTGGCAAAATGGGAGACTTTCACCTGGTACCAGGTCCGGTTGGCGCCGGTTGCCTTGGTCCAAAATGCTTCCACATTTTTTTGTTTCAGGCGATCCACATACAATTGGGCATCTTCAGGCTTCAGGTAGGCGGCCACTTGAATCGTGAATGGATCACGCGCCAGTGCCCGGGGGGCTTCCGCCGGTGGCTCGGATGCCGGAGCCGGTTCCGGCCGGCGGCCGACCGACTGCCAACCGAGTGTGGACAAGATCCCGAGTGCGCCTATAATGGCGATTCCCGCGGCAATGCGCCGCAAGCGACCCGATGCCCACCAAAGTCGCATTCGATTCGCCCGGAATTGCGGCTTTAACGCGCGGATTTGCTGATAGAACGCAATTGAGATCCGGCGCAGGCCGATTCGCATAAGGCCCAATCGCTCTTGGCGACCCGGTTCGTTCATCCGGAGGTCTGCGCTTTTTTCGCCGGCTGCACCGGCGGGCATGGGCATGCGTGGCTCGCTCGGCCGGATCAATTTCCGGCGTTGCGCCTCATCCAGCCCGGCGATGGTGCGTTCGGCCTCGGCCAGATCATGGCGGTTTTCGGCATTGGGCCGCAACCATTGGATGCTCGCCGCAAGTCCTTCCAGGCAATCGGCATCTCCCGAGTCATACCCCTTCAAGTAGACTTGCAGGGCCCAATCATTGAGACAAGTTTCGTTCAGCAGCAGGCGTGCGATTTTGCGGGTTAATGTCCGGGGCAGATCGTTGCCCCATTGCCACACCCGCCGGTAGGTCTGCATGGCCTCAAAATCCGAACGTTCATCGCTCAGATAAAACTGCATCAGCAGGCGTTGAATCTTTTCATGGTCATGCCAGGCTTCATTGATGCGGTCCGCCGCCTCATGGTCATCATGAGAGCGGGTTTCACCCTGCAATGCCGTTTCGAGCCACCCGAGCGCCACCGCCTCATCTTCGGGATGAATTTGCAGATAGGACAACACGATGGCGCGACCGGCATTTCCCAAGGCACTCTGGGCCAGACAAAAACGCGCCAGCCGCTGGAGGATCCAGTCCGCGCTGCGCCGTCTCTGCAACGGCGAGAGCCAAAAACCATCATATGCCGCTTTGGCCTTCTCGAAAGCGTTTTCAGCCTCAGCGCTCATGCCTGCCCGCTCCCAAACCGTGGCTTCCGTGATCTGACGCCGTATGGATGATAAACCGAACCGGTTCATCACAAACCCGCAGAGAACAAAGCAGCCGGTCATGACCGCCAGCACCGGCAGCCACAATCCATCCAGCCCCATCATGCGATGCCACAAAGGCAGCAGCACCGTACACATCAATCCGCCGGCAAGGGCGGTGATCCATAATCGGATGGTGATGTGGCGGAAAACGGCGCTCATAAAAGTTGACTCCACGTTTTGCCGGGAAGTACGGATTCTTCGTCAATCCGTCTCGATTTTTTCTTCCAAAGCCAGCGCTACCCGAACCGCCGATGGGGTGTTGAAGTAGACCGGCCGTCCGGTGGCCGGATCAACCGACTGCATGCGAATGCCCGCCGGCTGTAAAAAAGGTTTTGGCGGTTCGCCTTCGGTGGCTTTGGTCATGAAGGCGGTCCAGATCGGTGCCGCAGCGCGACCGCCGGTAACCCCGCCGCCTTTGGCGTCTTTGAGGCCTGCCTGGCGGTCGTAGCCCACCCACACCGATGTGCACAGGGAGGGTGTAAACCCGGTAAACCAGGCATCCTTGTATCCATTGGTAGTGCCGGTCTTGCCTGCAGCCGGTTTGTCGAAGCCCAAGCGGCGGATGATTTCTCCGGTGCCCTCATCCACAACGGCTTTCATCATATCCACAACCTGGTATACCAGCCGTTGCTCCAAAGCCTGGCTGCCGCTGACGATATGTTCCTCCAGCACCTGCCCATATGCATCTTCCACCCGCCAGATGCCGAATGGCGCATAGCGGACGCCGCCGCTGGCGAAAGTGCTGAATGAGGAAGCCATCTCCAGAGGGCTGACGCCGGAGGTTCCCAGCGCCACCGAAAAGACCGGCGCAAGGGGGCTTGTAATGCCGCACCGGCGTGCTGTTTCGATCACCGCTGCGGGACCGGTTTGAATGACCAATTGGGCGGCGACACTGTTGATGGACTCGCTGAAAGCCTTTTTCAGAATAACCGGGCCGCGATGCTCCCTTCTGAAATTCAGCGGGCGCCAGTCCGCCGCACCTGCCACCGGCACTGTCACCGGTTGATCAATCACCACCGAAGCAGGCGTCAGTCCCGCCTGTTTAAAGGCGGTATAGTAGAGAAAGGGTTTAAAGCCCGAACCGGGCAGTCGGTTGTTTTCCACGGCGCGGTTGAATTCGCTTTGGGCATAGTTGCGACCGCCCACCATGGCCTTCACGGCACCTGAATTGACTTGCACCGAGACCAAGGCGGCCTGCGGTCCCTCGTATTTACCCTCAACATTTTGAACAGGCCCGTTTTGCAGGACCTTTTCGAGATCCGCCAAGCCGAATTCGACCGATTCCTGGGCGATCTGCTGCAAATGCAGATCCATGGTGGTCGTAATCTTCAGGCCGCCGTGATACACGACTTGCGCGCCGTAGCGCTCCTCCAATTGCTTCAGTACCCAATCCACAAAATAGTCCCCTAACGGTCCCCCGGCGCCCTGCCTGCGGAAGGTCAAAGGCTCTGATGCCACTGCGGCGGCATGTTCGGCCGAAACGAAGCCGGCGGACACCATTCGTGCGAGAACGATCTTCTGGCGGAATTTGGCCCGCTCGAAATAGCGCAGGGGATTGTAGCGAACCGGCGATTTGGGCAAGCCGGCCAACATGCTGGCCTCGGCCAAATTGAGCTGGGCGGCGGATTTGCCGAAAAAGAGACGGGCCGCCGCGGACACGCCCTGGGCGCGCGGTCCGAAATAGATCTGATTGACATAGGCTTCCAGGATCTCTTGTTTGGTGAATTGGGACTCAATCTGTAAGGAGACAAGCAACTCCTTGAATTTGCGGTCATACGTCTGTTCAAAGCTGAAAAACAGATTTTTGGCGAGCTGCTGGGTGATGGTGGAAGCCCCCTGAACCCGTCCCTCGAACAAAGTGATCCAGAGCGCCTGCAATGTCCTCAATTTGTCGATGCCGTGATGCTCCCAAAAGCGATGATCCTCGGTGGCCAAGATGGCCTGGGTGAAGTGGTTCGAAACCTGATCCAAGGGCACGTAGTCGTGGCCGCCAATCTGCAGGATCCGCTCCCCGTTGGACGCATATAGTTCCGTGGGCGGTGTTTCGATAATGCGTTGCAGCGGTTCGGGCACGCTGGGCAGATCGTCGAGGCTTCCAAAAACAAGCAAGGCCGTCCCCACGGCCGCAATCCCGGTCAGGACGAGAAACGCGGCCAGCCCCGTGGCCAGCCAACGCAGCATGCGCGCGGTCAACGTCATCGGTCACCCTCCCCTGACCAGGGCCAGCGCGAAGACGAACCTGTTTCCAACGTGCGCCGGAGGCGTAGCACATCATCCCGAACCCCCTGCATGAGGATCACTTTGGGTCCATCCGGGCCATCGACCTCAAAGCCCAAATCCACGGCGTCTCCAAGATCGCCGTCCGATATGCCGACGCGCCCGATGCGGCCGGTAACGCGCAACAGATCCTCCGGGTGGGCCACGATTCTCTTGCGAACCTCCGCGGGAAGAGTGCTGAGCGCTCTGAAAAAGCGTTCCGCCGGATAGATGTAAGCGGCAAAATCGGATAACTGGTCCAGACTTGACCTGACGGCGACTTCTCCGCGCTCAATATGCCCGATGAGATCCGGCCCCATGCTCAAGCGATGAACAACCTGATTTTGGGTGTCCAGCAGATAAATCAGCAGATGGTTGTCCTGCTTTTCTATAAAAGTGCGCTGCCATGTTCCGGTATTGCTGAAATTCAACAACTCGTAGGGGGACATGATCTCGCTGGAAAGCACCGGCGGCAGCTTTAGATAGAGCGCAAGGAAATGCTCGGCTGAAATCATGGCGCCCTTTTCTTGGGAAATGGTGGCAATCACCTGGCTCAATGAGCCTGCCTGGCGTGCTTCGCGCTGAACATTTTGCTGTTGAATGGCGTACTCGGCCAATGTTTGCCGTGCCGAATGGGCTTTTTGGCCTTGCTCCCAGATGGCTCCGGACTGTGGACGAAATGGATTGGTGGTGACAAGGTACGTTCCCAGCGCTTTTTCCGCCCAATCGAATCGCAATTCGGTTGACGCCAGCGCCGCCAGGGCCAAGGCAAGCACGACCGCCCGCGGGGACAACAATCGCCGACGCCAAGCGCTAAAATTGGTGGGAGCGTACCAGGGGGTCATCGTTGGTGATCCGGCAGCCTTTCAAATTCAAAATTAATCACGTTAGCTATAATCCAAAAAGCCTGCAAGGTCAAAACAGCAATTCAAGGAGGCCATATTTCAGTGCCCGGCAAGGGGTCCTGTGTGGGAGGATTTTCTAGGCTGGCGTTCAGCTAAGGTCCGATCCGATGGCCGCGGCGGGTCGCGTCGCTGATCGGTGGAGGGTCGATTCGTTTATTTTGGATGGGTTGGTTCGGCTGGAGGCCTGCTGGACGATCGAGGATTCACCTGAGCACCTCATTTGGCATTCATCGCGGCCTCTTCCCCGATCAACGCCTGAGCCAGCTCACCGGATCGATGCATCGCACGGAACACATCGATGACTTGCGGATCAAACTGCGTACCGGCCCCGGCGAACATGATTTCAAGGATCCTGTTTTCGGGCATACGGTTGCGGTACGCGCGATTTGAGGCCAGGGCGTCATAAACGTCGGCCACGCTTAGAATTCGAGCCAGCAGGGGAATTTTTTGACCGGCGATCCTGTCCGGGTATCCCGTTCCGTCAAAGCGCTCATGATGGGAGCGCACGATCTGCTTTTCGCGCGTCCAGAGCCCGAGGTGCCCCATGATTTCGTAGCCGATCACCGGATGCTGCTGAATGATAAGATATTCTTGCGGGTCCAGCCGCCCGGGCTTGAGCAGGATGTCGTCGCGAATGCCGATCTTGCCGATATCGTGCAGCAAACCGCTCACATTCAAAATTTCCTGTTCTTCCACGGTGCAGCCGATGGTTTTGGCCAGGCTCACGGCCAGCAGGGTGACGCGGCTGGAGTGCTGTTTGGTATATGGATCGCGGGCCTCTATGGCTTTGACAAAGGCGTACAGGGTGGACAAAAGATTGTTGTAAATGTTCTCGTACAAAGCCAGGTTTTCGATCCCGGCCGATGCCTTTTTGTTCATAAAATCAAGATAATACAAATCTTTTTCATTGAAGCGGCGGTTGCCCCGGCAGATGCTTGCCATCAGAACGCCCAGGATCTTGGCCCGTATTTTCAACGGAACCAGCATGAAGGATAGAAACTGATCGGGCAAACGCTGACAACCTCCGTTGTTCGAAGCGATGATCAGGGGTTGTTCGTCCTGGATCACTTCCATGATCAGATCATGAATTTTGTCGCCCCCGCAAAAAATCGAGGCGCTTCCGCTGCCGCGATCCATCCCCTCCGAGGGTTCGGCGGCTTCCTTTTGCATCCATTGCGCTCCGGCGCGCGCGATCGGCAGGGGGTTCTGGGAAGCTTCGTTGATCAGGTAAAAGCAGGCCGCATCTGCATTGACGATATCCACGGTCATTTCCACCAACTGCTTGAACACATCGGTGCTTTCATGCAACGCGGCGAAGTCGCTTAAAATCCGGTTAAGGATGTTCAGGTCTTCGATCTTGGTGAGCAATTCCGCGTTGAGTTTTTCGAGTTTGGCTTTGCCCTCCAGCTCTTTGCTCAATATCACGTTTTTAATGAACAAGCGGCGCTCGCGCAGCACGCGCTGAACGCACAACTCCATTTGGTGCAGGTTGACCGGTTTGACCAGGAAGTCGACCACCCCGTTCTTCAGGGTCTGAATGGTGTTGTCCAGCGAGGGGTACCCGGTCATGACGATAACCGGAATGGTGTTGTCGTGGCCCCGGATATATTCGGCCAGCTCCAAGCCGTCCATCTCAGGCATGTTGATATCGGTGAAACAGCAATCTACATGCCGGTGGCCCAACAACTCGACTGCTTCGCGTCCATTGTTGGCGGTCAGGACATTATATCCACGGGAAGTGAAATAGGTATCGGCGATATCGAGAATGCTCTTTTCGTCATCCACAAACAGAATGGTTTCTTTTTCGGGAGCATCCATTCGCAATCCTAATGAGTGTGAATTTACCTGTCGCGCTAGCACAGTTGCGTCGTTCCGGTGCAATGCCGGTTTTCTTAAATGCACAGCTGCCCCGCAACACTTTAATGTATCGGCAGGGTTCAAAAAGAACTTAAACCCTGATCGCCTCATTGTGTCCCGGCCGGCAAAGCGCGACCGAAATACCGGTTCAGCCGCCGACTCCAAACCGCCACTTTGGCGGCATCGATGCCGGTATCGATGCCAAGGCCGTGAATGAGCCGGACGGTGGATTCGGTGGCAATATTGCCGCTCGCACCGGCAAGGAAAGGACATCCGCCCAGACCACCCAAGGCGGTATCGAAATGGATGATGCCCATTTGAAGTGCCGCCCGGACATTGAGCGCTCCAAAACCGCGGGTGTCGTGCAGGTGCAATCCAACCGGCACTGTTCCGGCCTGGGGTATCACCGCCGCGAGCACATCGGTTAACGTCTGCGGCGTGGCCATGCCGGCCGTATCGGCCAGCACCAGCAGATCAATTCCTTGATCCACCAAAAACCGGGTCATTCGCACAACCTGCTCGACACCGACATCCAAGGGGTCGGTGTAACCGAAAGCACACTGGATGCTGGCCCTCAGACGGCGCTTGGCGCGGGCGGCCAGTGTTACCATGGCGCCGGCTTCCTGTATGGCCTCGGGCAACGAAAGACCCGCGTTGCGGCGGCCGTGCGCATCACTGGCCGACAGGGAGACTTCAATCCAGGCAATGGAGGTGCGGCAGGCCCGCTCCACGCCTTTTAGATTCAGGGTCAAGGCACTGTAATGAACATGCTCCCGGACCGGCAACAGTTCCGCCAGCGCATCGGTATCGGCCATCTGGGGGATTTTCCGCGGATGCACAAAGGCCCCCACCTGAATCGACGAAACGCCGGCCTCGACCAGCCCGCCGATCAGATCCACTTTGATCCTGGTGGGCAGCACGCGCTTTTCCATTTGCAGCCCATCGCGCGGGCCGACTTCCGTGATTTGGATACGTTGCGGCACGTTCATGCGCTCCGTCCTTTCGCATCGTCCAGCCAAGCAGATTAAAAAGCATTGTCATTTCAGTTCACTATAACCAAGGTGCCGCTTTGGCAAGTCTTTTGCCCGTTTGGCGCCGCGCGCAAAGCCGGCCGATCTCCTGCCCGCAGTTCCCGGTGAGGAGACGCAGGCAGCAACATTGTCCGGCCAACCCTTGCGAAACCGCCATCCCGGAGCCGGATGCCCGTTCTGCCGATCTATAAAAGAGGGTTGTTCGGGATTCGGAACCGCCTTGTTCGCCAAACAGAACACCCCTTGTCCGGCCATCGGTCCGCGCAAGTTGTCTCCAGGAATCCAAGCCATTGGATAAACCTCGAAATCGATTCAGCGCCAATGCGCTGAGCATTCTGGCACGGCGCTTGCTAAATAGCCTGCGACGCGGACATAGGGGCACTTTCTCAATCCATTCTCAAGGAGGTCGATGTATGATTCAATGCAACTTCAGACATTCCCACAAGCAGGCCCTTTGGGGCATTGCTTTTGCCTTAGCCGGCTTGATCGTGCTGGCGGCCTGCGGCGGAGGCGGAGGCGGCAGCTCGGCCCCGACCACCAGCCAGGAGGTCCGGGCCCTGGCCCTGCCCGATCGCATCCAGCTTACCAACGTGCAGGACCAAAACGGTGCCGCACGGGCGGCCGCTTTCAAATCGCTGGGCCTCGGAAGCGCGGCTTATGACGATGCAGGTACGGATTACGCCAATGAAGCCAAGCGTTCATGGGTGGACGACACCGATGCCCTGGAGATGATCAACACCATCCTGGGAGTGCTGAAAGAGACGGCTTACGAAAATTTTGTGAACCTCGACCCGTACAAAGCCCTGGTGCGCGATGACGATGAGAGCAGTCCAAGTCAAAGCGGCGCCAGCACCACTTCCACGGCCACCGAAGCGCTGATGGAAATCATCGTGGAGGTCGACCGCGAAAGCAACGATGATCCCATGATGATCAAGATCTGGCTCTACGTGAACGGCCCCGATGATGGGCCCATGCTGGTACGCGGTCACTTCACCGTCAGCCAGGGGGTCAGCGCCGAATACCCCTATGGCGTGATGGAGGCCCATTTCAAGGGCAACAGTGTGGACGGGGAAGGCGCTATCGGCATCGAGGTGATGCAGATGTCCCTGAGCGTTACCGCCGAGGGCGGCCAGGTGATCATCGAAAACATCGATGACGAAGGGATCGCAGGCGGGTGGGAGAGCCACCGCAAAGTGCGCGTGGTGGCCAATGCCGATGTGACCCAGGGCAATGCCTATGTTTCGGTCCGGGAAACCGGTTGGGTTGAAGGGGAAGGATCGGTTCTGCCGGACGTGCCTACGATAACGCAGATCGCCTTCAATGAAACCTATTTCAAGGAAACCCCATCCGGTGAAGCGCCGGTGATATACGCAAAAGATGATCTAAAGAAGCGGATCTTCCGCTACAAACTGTTCGATGCCGCAACCGGCGCGGCGGTCACCCGCAGCTCGGGTTTCCCGATCGAGTTCGATACGGACAGCGGCACGAAAAACGGATATGTCGGCTACTACGGGTTGTGGACCAACAACAACCTCACCCTTGCCAATGGAGCCGCGGTCCGCGACATGGAGGGCAACGGGTACACGGTTTTCCGCGCGGCCGGCAAACTGACCAAACATACCCGCAACAGCACGACCTTGAGCGAACTGACCGGGGTCGAGATGACCAAGTATGTTTGCAGCGGAATGGAGTGTCAGGATACCGTGGTCACCTGGAACGGCACAAACTTCGTCTCCATCGGGTACCGCGACCAGACCAACGGCCAGATAATCTATGCAAGCGGTCCCGTGGTCACCTTCTTGGAGTGGGAAGGCGCCTGGTGCGAATCCCTCAAGGCCTATCTGCGCCTGGGCAACCTGTTTTACGATGACGATTCAGATCGCAACACGCCTCCTGTTCTGCGGCCCGGGGCCAGCACGGTTTCCTATCACGCCGAGCACACCCTGACCCCCAGCGAAGCGCTCTCCCTGCAGAACGTTCCCTTGTACACCTGGTCCTATACCCTGGCAATGCCGATCACGCAGACAGTGGTGGATACCGCCGATCAGAACAGCTACTGGGGCAGTCCGGAAGAAAAGACCTTCTACTTCGACCCGCAGGATATGCTTCTCAAGGATGGGGATGGAAACAGCGCGGTCCTGACCGGCCTGACCATCCCGGCAGGCAGCAACCTGCAGTGGGGCTATCATGTCGGCCCCCTGACCACGAGCCATTTTTCCGCTGAAACCTCGTGGCAAGCCAACGACGCCGAGGAGTACTATTCCTGGAATACCGGCGCCGACCAGTGGAACCAGTATGTCACGGTGCGGGACGAAAGCGGCAATTTCGCCTCCTTTGATCCGCCCCTTTCCTTCACCTATACCCATTTGGGTGAAAACGATGCCAATGACGACGACACCAACGACGGCAAAATATTCCGCCTGGAGTACGACGGCTTCTCTTTGAACATGCCCTGGGCTTATGATCCGGACAGCGGGGAATGGGTTCCTTTGATCAACCTTGCCGACGGTGTGCAACTGACTTCCGGAGGCGCCGCATACGTGGTAAAAGGCGTCGAACAGGCCTATATCATGACCCCTGTCCCAGATCCCGCCGGCATCACCTTTGCCAATGAAGAGGAAGTGGGCGCACCGGAACTGGTCTACGACGCAACCAAAACCGATCTGGTGGGCGCAGTGCCCACGGGAGTCACGCTCAAAGTGATCAAGGGGATCGTGCTCGAGTAAACCGATATCGGTTCACAACCTTACCCTCAAACGGGGCCCCCCAGCGGGGCCCCGTTCTTTTTGGGGGCGTTTCCCGATCGTCATTTTGATCGTTATTGCTTTGGCTGCAACAAATTTCTTGACGCACAGGCCTTTGAACGAGTATCTGATTTTTCCTTTAAGGGTAGACGGCCTGAATTCTTCCACCAGCGAAATGGCGGCGCGCTTTGTCTGAATTGAACCTCGAGCCAATCGACTCCGCCCGAAGCGATCGTCCCCTGCGTATCGGCCTGCTCAGCTACCGCGGCAATCCCCATTGCGGGGGACAAGGCGTGTATGTGCGCCACCTCAGCCATGCCTTGGGTCAACTGGGGCATACGGTAGAGGTTATTTCCGGACCGCCCTATCCCCATTTGGACAACGGCGCACGCCTGCACCGCCTGCCCAGCCTGGATCTTTACAATCCCCAAGACCTGTTCCGAACGCCCACCCTGCGCGAGCTGTGCAATCCGATCAATATGCTGGAATGGGTCGGCATTTCCACCATGGGTTTCAGCGAGCCGCTGACATTCGGGCTAAGGGCCTACCGGATGCTGAAATCCTGCGATCGCTTTGACATCCTGCACGACAACCAGTGCCTGTCTTACGGCATTTGGGCCCTGGCCCGGCGCATACCCACACTGGCAACCATTCATCACCCCATCACGGTGGATCGTGATATGGCCATACGCGCCGAAAAGAGGCTGTGGAAAAAAGCCAAGCACATACGCTGGTACAGCTTTATCGGCATGCAGAAGCGCGTGGCCCGCACGCTGAATCGCATTATCACCGTATCGGCCCAAGCACGTGACGATATCAGCCGTGAATTCCGCATCCCGCCAGAACGGTTTTCGGTCGTCCCCAACGGGATCGATACGACGCTGTTTCACCCGCTGCCCGGGCTTGCCCGGGAACCGTTCCGGCTGATTGTCACCAACAGCGCCGACATTGCTTTGAAGGGCCTGCATGTTCTGCTGCGGGCCATGGCCACGCTGGTCCCCGGGTGCCCCGGGCTTCATCTGGTGGTGGTGGGCATGCCCAAAGAAAAGAGCCCCATTTTTTCTCTGATTCGGGAACTCGGATTGGGTGAAAAGGTCCAATTTACCGGCCGAATCGATCAGGATGCGTTTGTCCGCCATTATGCGCGCGCCTGGGCCGCGGTGGTGCCCTCGCTGTATGAAGGCTTCGGGTTGCCCGCCGGGGAGGCCATGGCGTGCGCCGTACCGGTGATCAGCACCACCGGCGGTGCTTTGCCGGAAGTCGTCGGAGATGCCGGCCTGCTGGTACCTCCGGGTGATCACCTGGCCCTGGCGAAAGCCATTGCATTGATTTGCGATCATCCTCACTTGGCGCGCACTTTGGGAAGGGCCGGATACGAGCGGGTGATGGCGAATTTTACCTGGCAGGCGGCGGCCCGCCAGACGGTTTGCGCCTACCGCACGAGCATCGATGATTACCGTCGATTTTCATTGTCTTAATCTGCCCGCCGGCAGCCGCATTCTGGATATCGGCTGCGGCTCAGGGCGGCATGTGGCCGCGGCCTATGCACTCGAAAGGGCCGACGTGATCGGTGCCGATCCGAGTCTGCAGGATTTGAAGCAGGCCCAAACGCGCATGCACTATCACGATCAACTCGGCATCCATGGCAAGGGCCGCTGGCACTTGACGGGTGGCGATGTCACCTCCCTGCCCTTTGCGGACAACAGCTTCGATCTGGTGGTTTGCTCAGAGGTTCTGGAACATATCCCCGACCATCAGCGTGCCATCACCGAGATCGTGCGCGTTCTCAAAACCGATCGCCACCTGGTGGTGAGTGTCCCGCGCCGCTGGCCCGAAAAACTGTGCTGGCTGTCGCACGCCTACGGTCATATGCCGGGCGGGCACATCCGCATTTATCGCGCCGCAGACCTTGTCCAGCGCGTCCAATCGCGCGGCCTGCGGCACTGGCGAACCCATTTTGCCCATAGCCTGCACACCCCCTATTGGTGGCTCAAATGCCTGGTCGGGCTGCACCACAATGATTTTTGGGCGGTCCGCCTGTACCATCGGTTTCTGACCTGGGACATCATGCAGCGCCCGCGCCTGACCCGCGTTTTGGACGACATCCTCAATCCACTGCTGGGCAAAAGTGTGGTGCTCTATTTTTACAAGCCTTTGCAGCGCTAACCCCGCTGAACCCTGTCCTTGTGTCCGTGCGCCCGTATGGCCGATGGGTCATCGTCGCTGTTGCGCTGGCATATGGGTGGTTGAGATTGCGATAGTCGACATTTAGAACGGGCAACGGCCGGGCTGCTTAAGTTCCCCCCAGAACGTTCGATACCATTGAGCAGAGCATCTCGGACACTCGAATGGAATCGACCTATGAACAACGTTCTCATCATCGATGACGATCCTGATGTCAATCGCCTGTTAAGTCAAGTGGTCAGCAGAATGGGCGGCCGGTCTCAATGTGCCGAAACGGCTCGCCAGGGCATGGCCGCGATGCAATCGGAAGTATTCGATCTCGTGTTGCTGGATGTCCGTCTTCCCGACGGAGACGGATTACAGATGCTGCCTCAAATCCGGGAGGCCCGGAACGCACCCGAAGTGATCATCATCACGGGCAACGGTGATCCGGACGCGGCCGAAATGGCCATTCACAGGGGCGCTTGGGATTATCTCATCAAACCGTCCAGTGCCCAAAATCTCATGGTGACGATCCAACGCGCCTTGACCTACCGGCGTGGAAAACATGCCAATCCAAGGCCCAGGGCGCTCAAACGCGATGATATTGTGGGCGACAGTCCCGGCCTAAACGCCATGTTGGAGCGGGTGGCCCAGGCCGCAGAGGTTACGGCCAATGTGTTGATCAGCGGAGAAACAGGCACTGGTAAAGAGCTTCTGGCGCGGTCCATCCATGAAAACAGCCCCCGCGCGGAGCACCGTTTTGTCACGGTTGACTGTGCGGCTCTGCCGGCAACCCTGGTCGAAAGCGTTCTTTTCGGATATGCCAAGGGGGCTTTCACCGGCGCCGAAAAAGAGCGCGAAGGATTGATCCGGCAAGCCCATGGCGGCACATTGTTCCTGGACGAAATCGGTGAACTGCCCCTTGCGGTGCAAAAAGCTTTTCTGCGGGTCATCCAGGAACGCTGCGTCCGACCGATTGGAGGAACCAACGAGATCGGCGTTAATTTCCGGTTGCTGGCGGCCACCAACCGGGATCTGGATGCAATGGCCCAAAAAGGACTTTTCAGAAGCGATCTGCTGTTCAGATTACGCTCTTTCAGCATCGAAGCCACACCTTTGCGCCGGCGCCTTCAGGATATCAAAAGCCTCGCCCTTCATCAGGTCGCACGTCTTTGCGACCATTATCAGATCGATAGCAAGGCCGCTTCACCCGAATTTTTGGCGGCCTTACAGAAATACGATTGGCCCGGCAATGTGCGGGAACTGTTTCATACGATTGAAGAGGCTTTCAGCCTGTCGGGCAGCGAGCCCACCCTCTATCCGCATCATTTTCCCACGCGCTTGAGAGCGGTCCTGGCGCGCAATGCGGTCCAGGCGAAAAGCGCCTGCACCATCCACCAGGACAAGGCAGAAGAAGAGTGCTTGCCTGGTGAAAAAGAGGGTTGGGTGGACATCAATACCTATCGCCGGCAAATGGAACAGCGTTATTTGCGACAGTTGCTGCGACTGACCGCGGGGAATCGCAAGGAAGCGTGTCGTTTAGCGGGCCTGTCCCGCACCCGGCTTTTCGAATTGCTGAAAAAATATGACCTGGGCCTCATCCCCGGAGGCGATTGAACCCCTGCGTTGCATAAGGCGCGTTGCCTAGGCGCCGCTCACCCGTAAGAATGTTCTTTTTTGCGAACACGCACCCATAAGCCGAACATCCCGGCCCCCGCCTGCGCTCGCGCATTGATCCGGCACTGCATCCGGAATCTCTTCAAGCAATTGGAATAATTAATAAAGTCATTTGCGGCAAGAGGCCGGCCGGCTGGCATGAGCATTGCTCTATGGCCAGTGGGAAGCGCCAAAAGTCACATGAGGGGTTGCCGCCAGGCTGTTGCGGGCCGATGCCGGTTACAGACCACGGGATCAGAGAAAGGATTCTTCATGCGGTTAATAGTGTACTCCACGTTCACCAACGCGGCGGGTCCACGCCTTCTTGGGATTATCGGGGCGTTGAATGGTAAAAAGCCCTACGAATGCTACACCACCATCGAGGCCTTGATCAAGCGCTTGCGTCAACCCGTGGGAGCCGATGCAGTGGCCATTTTGTGCCCTTCGAGCAACGATGAATTGAACCGGCTGCTCGCCATACGCCCCTTGCTGCGGGATGTGCGCATCATTTTGATATTGCCTGACGGCCGGGCCAAAACCATTTCGGAAGGCCACGCCTTGCGGCCGCGCTTTGTCAGCTATGCCGACGGGGATTTCAGGGATGTGGCGGCCGTTGTTCAGAAAATGGCCGGCCTGGATTCGCCCGCTGCCGGCGGAAGCGCCTGGTGAGAGGCTTTTCACTTTGCACAGATCGCTTTTCGCAATACTCCCAACGATTTGGTCATGGGCAATTCCTCAAAATATCCGGAGGCCAATGCATCTTGATAGACGCGATAGGGGGCCTGACCGCCGTGCGCCGGATCCTTGAAGATATCGTGGATCAGCAGATAACCGCCCGGCACGATATGGCCGGCCCAGCAGCTGTAATCGGTGCGCACGGTTTCGTAAGCGTGTCCGCCGTCGATAAATACCATCCCCAAGGGCGTGGCCCAGGCGCGCGCCGTGACCTCCGAAGTTGCAACGATGGGCACAACCGTGCCCTCCAGCCCGGCCGCCTGCAATGTTCGCCGAAAATGTCCCAAAGTATCCATTTGATAGGTTCGCGCATCAAATAGGGAAGGATCGAAGTATTCCTGGCCGGGTTGCTGCTCTTCCGACCCACGGTGGTGATCGACGGAAAACAAAATCGCACCCTTTTGCCTGCACGCCTGCCCCAGGTAAAGCGCCGATTTGCCGCAGTAACTTCCGATCTCCAGACAGGGTCCCAGGGTCACCGCCAGGCAGGCGGTCGCATAGAGCCGCAGCCCTTCGTCCGGGTCGAGAAAGCCTTTGACCGTGTCGGCCAGAGAAAAATCGATGTGCATTGGAGACAATCCTAGACCGGCGCAAGCGCCTGAAAATTTCAGATTTCAAATTTCAGATTTGAAATATCGAATTTCCGGTTAAGTTTTTGCATCCCCCTGCAGAATCGTCCAACCGCAAAGGGCGTTAGAGTCGTACTCGTACGCGTACTCGTTCTCGTACTCGTACTCGCAAAACATGGCTTCGAGTACGAGAACGCGTACCGCTGGCCTGAGTACGAGTACGACAGGCAATTTCCTAACCGGAAATTACTGTATCGAATTAATTAAAATTCCTGATTTGAAATTTGAAATCTGAAATCTGAAATATCGAATTAAATGTTACATTTGAAATATCAAATTTGAAATTTCAAATCCTTCAGGGCATATCGTCGAGGCCGCGCACCAGCACCTCCCTGGGCTTGACCCCATCCGAGGGCCCCACCACGCCTTCCTGTTCCATCATTTCCACAATGCGGGCGGCCCTGTTGTAGCCGATGCGCAAATGACGCTGGATCATTGAAATCGACGCCTGGCCCGTTCGGGCGACCAGGGCTACGGCATCGTCGTAGCGTTCATCATACTCTTTTTCCCCCTCTTCAACCATCTCTTCCTTGGGCGCTTCGACCACGGCATGGTCGTAATCCGGCGCCTTCTGCTGTCTGAGAAATTCGATGATCCGGCCCAATTCCGCTTCGGAGATGTAAGCGCCATGAATACGCTGAAGCCGTCCGGTGCCGGGCGGCAGAAAGAGCATGTCCCCCATGCCCAAAAGGTTCTCGGCCCCATTGGCGTCGATAATGGTGCGCGAATCGGTTTTGGAAGAGACCTGAAAGGTCAGGCGGGTGGGGAAATTGGCCTTGATGATGCCGGTGAGCACGTCCACCGAGGGGCGTTGGGTCGCCAGAATCAGGTGAATGCCGGCCGCCCGGGCCATCTGGGCCAAACGGGTAAGCGCCACCTCCACATCCCTTGAAGCCACCATCATCAGATCGGCCAGCTCGTCTATTATGATGACGATGTAGGGCAAGGGGGATTCGGGCTTCTCTTCGCCCTCAGGCGCTTCTGACTTTCGGCTATGCTGATCACGTTCCAGTTTTTGGTTGTACTGGCTGATATGACGGGCTTTTTTCTGGGACAGCAACTCATAGCGCCGCTCCATCTCCCTGACGGCCCAGAAAAGGGCATTGGTGGCCTTTTTGGCATCGGTCACCACCGGCGTAATCAGATGGGGAATGCCGTCATAGGCCGAAAGCTCGATGCGCTTGGGATCCACCATGATCAGCTTCACCTCATCGGGAGTCGCTTTGTAGAGAAAGCTGCAAATCATGGTGTTCAGGGCCACGCTTTTGCCCGCCCCGGTGGCGCCGGCAATCAACAAATGAGGCATCTTGTCCATGGCCGCAGCCACAGGGTTGCCGACGATGTCCTTGCCCAGGCACAGGGTCAATTTGGATTTGGATTTTTCGAATTCTGCGGAAGCGACGATCTCCTTGAACCGTACGGTCTCGCGGTCGGCGTTGGGCACTTCGATGCCGATCACCGCTTTGCCGGGGATGGGCGCCACAATCCGAACGCTGATGGCCCGCAGGGCCAGTGCCAGGTCGTCGGAAAGGTTGGCGATTTTATTGATTTTGACGCCCGGCGCCGGGGCGTATTCATACGTGGTGATGACCGGTCCGGGCGTAACGGCCACAACCTGGCCTTGAACGCCGAAATCTTCCAGCTTTTTTTCCACCAGTTTGGACTGCATGCGCAGATTATCCTCGTTCACCGATACCGGCCGTCCTTCCGGATCATCGAGAAACTCGATGGACGGCAACTGGAAAGAGCTGTCGTCGCGCATGAATTCAAACATCTTTTGCTGAGGCGGCGCCGGTTTCTTGACCGGCGCCTGAATGGACGGCGCATTGATTTCAACAGCCTGCTGCTCTGTGCGGGCCTTGGTTTTGATGGTATGCACCCTCTTTTTGGCCTTCGTGCGCCGCTCGCGCCACTTGATCAGAACGGTCTTCAGGCGATCGGTTAAAACGGCCCCAACAAAGCGAACGCGTCCATAGAAAGCCACCAGGGAAAAACCGGTGGCCAGCATAAAGCCGATCAACCAGGCGATACCGACAATGATGATGCCTCCGGTGAGATTGGCATACTCGACCAGAGCCTCCTTCAAAGGCACCCCGATGAGCCCGCCCGCGGAAAACCGGCTCCCGAACAACTCGTAGTGATTCTGTTTGAAAGCCAGAAGGCATCCGGTGGTCAGCAACAGGAGAATGCCGCCGCCGCCAATGTGGGCGACGGATTGACGTGATTTGGCGCTGAAAAAATGAACGCTGGCCAACAGCAGCAAAAAAGGGGTCCAAAATGCGCCCAAACCAAAAAGCCCCACCAGCACGCCTGCCACCTGGGCGCCCAGGCTCCCGAATAGGTTGTGCACGCCGGCAACCGAACCGGCGCTGTGAATCGAAGGATCGTCTTGGTGATAGGAAATCAAGCTGATCAGAGTGAAGATCACCATGAAGAAAAGCAGAATACCGATGATTTCTTTGCGCATACCGCCACCTGAACCCTGAACCGGTTTGTCGATGGTTCCGTATCCGTACTCTTATACCACCACTATGAACGGCAATATCACCGGCCGCCTTCCGATGGTGAAGAAAAAATATTGCCGCAGGGCGGTCTGGATGCGCGAGCGGATGATGTCGGTCCGATTGGGCACCTCGGGCGGAACATCTTCCACGATTTCCAGGATCACACATTGGGCGTCATCAAGCAAATGGCCTGTCTCTGTTTCGAACACAAATCCCTTGGAGACCACATCGGGTCCATAGATGATGACGCCGGTATCCTCATCGAAGGCCATGTTGACGACCACCATCCCCTCCTCGGAAAGCATGCGGCGTTCCTTGAGCACGCTGCGTCCGACATCCCCCACGCCCTTGCCATCAATCAACAGCCGACCGGTCGTCACCTGTTCCGTGATGCTTGCCCCCTGCGGGCTGAAGGTGATCACCTGGCCGTTTTGGGCTAATAGGATATGGTCCTTGGGAATCCCCTCCTTTGCGGCCAGCCGGGCATGCTGCACCAGATGCCGGTACTCGCCGTGAATCGGTATGAAGTATTTGGGCCTGGTCAAGCGCATCATCATTTTGAGTTCTTCCTGGAATGCATGGCCGGAGACATGAATCTTGGCTATTTTTTCGTAAATGACATCGGCGCCGCACCGAAACAGATCGTTGATGATGTTGGTGATGGCTTTCTCATTGCCCGGAATGAACTTGGAAGACAGAATCACCGTATCGTCCGATCTAATCTTGATTTGACGGTGGGTGCCGGCGGCCATGCGCGCCAGCGCGGACATCGGTTCGCCCTGACTGCCGGTCGTGATGATGATGATTTCGTCATCCGGATATTGGTTGATCTGGTCGATCTCAATTTCCATTTTTTCCGGCATGCGCAAATAATCCAGCTGTTTGGCGATATTGACGGACACCTCGATGCTGCGGCCGTTAAAAAGGATCTTGCGACCGATTTTGCCTGCCAATTCAACGATCTGCTGAATACGGCCGATGTTTGAAGCAAACAGGGCGATGATGATCCGCCCAGGGCAGTCCTGGCAGATAATGGACAGCGATTCAGCGATTTCGCAATCCGATACGGTGTAACCGCTGTTTTCCACGTTGGTGGAATCGGACATCAGCGCCAGCACCCCCTCTTCCCCGTATCGCGCGAAGGTGCTGACATCCGTTGCCATGCCCTCAATACAGGTGCGGCTGAACTTGAAGTCGCCGGTATGGACGATCGTGCCATAAGGGGTGCGGATGGCGATGCCGACCCCGTCCACAACGCTGTGGTTCACGCGAATGAACTCCAATGCGAAGGGGCCGATCTTAAGAGTTTCCCCGGGACCGATGGCGTGCAGGGCGGTAGCGCCGAGCAAATCGTATTCTTCCAGCTTGTGGCGCACCAGCCCCAGGGTAAACGGGGTGCCGAACACCGGCGCATGTAAATCCTTGAGCAGATACGGCAACGCCCCGATATGGTCTTCATGCGCATGGGTCAAAACGATGCCGGCGATTTTCTTTACATTCTGTTTGGCGTAGGTCATGTCGGGAATCACATAATCCACCCCCAGCATGTAATCTTCCGGAAACATGAGGCCGACATCGATGATGAACATGGTGTCATGACATTCCACCGCCATCATGTTGAGCCCGATCTCACCCAATCCGCCCATAGGGATCAGTTTAAGCACGCTCACCCCCGTCCGATTCAGCGGACATGGCCTCCAGAATTGAGCTCCGAACATGCGCCAAAAGATCGTTTTTGGTGTTGCGGTTATATGCGGTTGCATCGATGGGCGGATGCACGACGATCGTAACCGAGTGGCGCCGGATGAGCTTGCGGTGCTTGGGCATTATATGAAAAGTACCCTGAACGGCCATGGGCACGATGGGCACGCCGGCATCCACGGCCAGAATGAATCCGCCGCTTTTAAACGGCAGCAGGGTGCCGTCGGCGCTGCGGGTGCCTTCCGGAAAAAGCAGCACCGACTTGCCGTTGCGGATGCTCTCGGCGGCATGGGCCAGACTTTTCATGGCCGATTTGCGGTCGGACCGGTCGATGCTGATATAGCCCGCACCGCGCATGCCCTGGCCGAAAATGGGGATCCTGAACAGTTCGGCTTTGGCCAGCCACCTGAATTGAACGGGCAAGGCGCTGAAAAAAACCGGTATATCGAAGTTGCTCTGGTGATTGGACATGTATATGGCCGAGC
Organism: Desulfobacteraceae bacterium; assembly: GCA_003599575.1. Classification (GTDB taxonomy): domain Bacteria; phylum Desulfobacterota; class Desulfobacteria; order Desulfobacterales; family Desulfosarcinaceae; genus Desulfatitalea. The sequence goes on from QZKV01000011.1 coordinate 64,198, forward strand.
GGCTCGGATCAATATGCTCCAAACCGATGATCCGGACTTTGATGCCGCTGATCAACAAAATGGATCGGCCCCACATCCGGGCGACGTGATGGACGCTGTTGCCTGTTTTTGAAAAAAATGAAACCAGGACGGCGGTGCAGCCGAATACGAAAGTGGAGACAATGGTCCAAACGTAGATAATGATGGTATGCAAAAAAGCCAGTATTCCGTTGCCGTTCGGTTGCGCCGCTGTTGCCTTCATGCAGAAGATCCGGTCCAAATCGTCTAAGGGGTTTTGTTTATTGGATGCAGTCCATCGAAAATCGATGGGTGCCGGCTAAACCCGACCGTTTTCTGATCGACCGGGACCGCCGGGAACGGGCCGTACATTACCATAGGGCGCCTGCCCGCGGCCGCGGGGGCTAGATGCTGATCCCCAGATCCCCAAGAAGCGCATCTATCCAATCGATCAACCAGTTGCGCTGGCGTTCGGTGGCATATTGGATGCATTGACAGTGAATCTGCTGCCGGGAGCGGACCAACAGTTCACAATCCATTTTACCAGGAGACAATTCCAGGGCGAAATAAAAAGGCCGGCAGTCCTCATGGGTTTTTTGCACCCCATCCAATAAGGCCGCGTTGATGGGGATCCAGTACAGGCCCTCGAACCCTGAAACGGCATAACGCTCGTCCAGGTGCGCTTTCAGCTTGGCATGGTCCGCCGGGCGGAGCTCATCGATCACGTACTGTTTCATAGCTGTTCATTCTTACTGCCAAAGCCGGTATTTGAAAGATGAAGGGCGTATGAATGCCCACTAACTAGCACAAACAGCTGTAATCCGCAACATATATGTGGATAGCCCATCTGCTACAACAACGGGTTGGGGTCCTGCGCTTGCACTGCATGCCGCCGGGCAGGTTTTCGCATGGACCGGTCTATCGCTGGTCAGCATGGGGACATCAGAGCGAAAAGCGCAGGTCTTGAAAAAAGTAAAGCGGTCGATGCGTGCATTGCACGAAGGCTCTGCGCAAGAAAAAGCGGCTGTTGTGGGTACACGGATGGTTCATTGGATATCGAAAGGAAGCCGGCGGCTGAAAAGATTGCCCCGGCCCAAGACAAACGGCCGGGGCAATTTTATCGGTTGGACCGATTAAGTCTCTTCGATAGTGATGGCGCCTTCTTCACAAACTTCAACACAGCTTTCGCAGCCAAGGCACTCATCCGCATTGACAGGTTTGGATTTGCCGTCTACCAATTCGAATACTTCGACCGGACAAACGTCTACGCACTCTTCACAACCGACACATTTGTCTTCGTCCACGACGGGATTAAAAGCCATTTTATACGCCTCCTTTCATATGGAATTGACGCTAAGTTGAAATTCAAACTTTTTTTTGCAAAACCGAAGGAACCGCTTATACCAATTGCCAAGGGCAGTCAAGCCTTGTTCCCGCTTTTTTTAACATCGGCCGAACGGGAATAATTGCTTTGTAAATTCGAAGAGTTGATTCTACAAAGGGATGGCCCTCCAAACCGGTTCGCACCTTCATCCTGAACAGTCTTCAGGTTGCATGCACCTGCAGTAAACCAAGGACCGTGTTGCAGGGCGAAGACGCGGCTTCGGGTGGCTGCCTTTGAAACGACCCTTTCGTGAACCGGGCCAACAACTCAGGAAACCGGCAAGCGGCCAGGACATGCAGCCCGAGCGTCACAAGCGGTTTTTCCCCTGCCTTCAGGGCCAGATGTTGCGTGGAAACGGTGCGCGGATCTTGGGCCTGCAACAAGGCCGCAAACAAATCCGCGAACCCATTCGGCCCGGCATCCGGCCGGGCGGAGTCAAATTGTCCATGCAGCACGGGTATCGAATCAGGCAAACGCTCGAGCAGGGATTGCCAGACCGCTGGACTGGTGGTTATCAGGACGCTTTCAGAGGGCGATGCCAGCCGCGCCCACGATTCGATGCGCTGCTCGGTCATATAAAGGCCTGTATCCGACGCAGCCGTCTCTTGCGGGGCTAAGAGGGCGCCCAAAGACGATCTCGGCTCCGCGGGTTCACCCACGATTTTTCCGAATTTCTGCTCAAGGGAGGCGACCGAACCCAGATCCTGTTCAAGGGCATCCCGCTGCTGGTCATAGCGGTGCGCCAAGGCCGAAAAGAGGGCGGCCTGGAACAGCGGGGATTGCGCCGCGGAGGTATTTTGCCCCGCTTGACGGATTTGGGTCCGAATGTGACGGGCACTCTCCTGGCCCCAGGGGTCTTGTTCCTGCTCGCTGCGGAAAAACCCGGTCAGATCCCCGGACTTGCCTTTGTGAAGATCGGCCCAGGCGGTGAAAGATTTGAAAGCACCTTCCAGTGCGGTTTGATCCACACCCGCGGGATAACGCAAGCGCAGCAATCCCTTTTCGGCCGCCGCACGCATATGGGCCGGCACCAAAGCATTCAGGGGCTGGCCGACCGCGATCGGCCCGAACAGCCCGGTCAGCACGCCGAGCAGGGATTCGGGCAGATAACTAAACGGCATGTACTGAATCATATAAGGCCTCCGTTTCACCCGCGGAGGGACAAGATGAAACTCACCATTTTCTCATGGGCTGACCGCATAGGCAACGGGCCAGCTATCTAGAGTTTCCCATCCCTCACCGTGATCCCGAGTTTCTCCAGCGCAAGACGCAACCGATCGGATCGTTCCCAGTCGTGCGTTTTGCGTGCCGCGGCTCTTTGGTGCAGCAACGCTTGCACATGAGACTCCTCGTATAACGGCTCAAACCGGAAAATACCAAGAACAGCATCGACGCCTTTCAAGGCCGCCGCCACCATGGAAACCTGCTCGGGTGCGATCTCCTGGCACGCGAGCAAACGGTTCAGTTGTTTAACGACTTTGAAAATGACGGCCAGCGCAGCTGAAATGTTCAGATTGTCTTCCATGGCTTCATTGAAGCCGCTTTTCAGGTCATAGAGCAACTGGTCCAAATCCTTGCATGGACGGCCTTGCTCAAGCTGGTGCAAGCTGATTGTGCACCCGTCCAGCCGCTGTAATGTTCGGCGGGCATGCAGCAGCCGTTCGTGGGAGTAGATCACGGGCTTATGAAAATGGCTGGAAAGCAGCCACAGCCGGATTTCCCTTCCGGTCCAGCCCCCGGCAAGAAGGTCGCGCACCATCAAACCGCCGCCTTTTTCATCGACTTTTTTGCCATCCACCAATACCCGGTCGCAATGCAGCCAGAAGTGCGCCAGCGGCTTTTTGTTCAGAGCCCCGGCGATGGCGATCTCGTTTTCATGCAAGGGAAACAGTAATTCGCGACCGGCAATATGGATATCGCAGGTTTCGCCAAGATACTTCATGGCCAGGGTGGCGCACTGCAGCGACCAGGAGGGAAGTACGTTGCCCCAAGGGGTTTTTACGTATATTCCTTTTTTCAGTTCGTTTAATTTGACCCGTTTGAGCAGCGTAAAATCGCGCGGATTGTCCTTCTCATAATCGTTCAGATCCACCGTCGCTCCGATTCTGATCTTGTTCAGATCGATCCCCGACAGCTGCCCGTACCCTTCAAAGCGGGACAGGTCGAAATAGAGCGAGCGCAGCTTTTCATACGCATATCCCTTGGCCATCAACTGCTGCGCCACCTGGACCATGTCGTCGGTATGGGCGCTGGAACGCGGGTAGTGGTCCGCCACGCGGATGCCCAGGCAATCGCGATCCTGCTCGAAAAGGGCGATATTGCGGGCGGCAAAATCCATGGCGGTCAAACCGGCCGCAGCGGCCCCATGAAGCGTTTTCTCATCCAGATCGGTGATATTGATGACATGCTCAACCCTGAAGCCGCGATAGGACAAATAGCGATCCACCAGATCGGCGAAGACGAAGCGGCGCGCATCGCCCACATGAATGGGGGCATGTGCGGTCGGCCCGGTGGTGTAAATGGTGACCCGATCGCCGCGTAAAGGGATGAAGGTCTCTTTGGCGCGTGTACGGGTATTAAAGAGCGTCAATCCCACCTTTTCGCGTTCGACAAACAGGGCCGTGGACAAATAGCGTTCGCCGCTGTCCGGCAGGATAACCACAACCATTCCGGAGGTCATCACGGCGGCCTGGCGCAACGCGACCGCCATGGCGGCTCCGCTGCTCATACCCACGAAGAGCCCTTCCTGCCTGGCCAGCCGGCGGGCGGTTTCAAACGCTTCCTCATCGTCGATATTGACTTTTTCGGTCAAGCGCTCTTTTTCGAATATCTCAGGCGTGTAGGATTCCTTCAGGTTTTTCAGTCCCTGGATCTTATGTCCGAGATAGGGCTCCACCCCGATGATCCGCACGGCCGGATTGAGTTCCTTAAGCCGGCGCGAGAGTCCCATCAAAGTGCCCGAAGTTCCCAGGGTGGCCACAACAGTCGTGACCTGCCCTTGGGTCTGGTCCCAGATTTCCTTGGCGGTGCCATGGTAATGGGCCTGCCAGTTGGCCTCGTTGTTAAACTGGTCGGTGATGAAATAGGTATCGGGGAATTCACGCGCCAGGCGATACGCCTCTTCAATGGCCCCATCGGTTCCCAGGTGGCCAGGCGTCAGGCGGATTTCGGCGCCCCTGCCGCGCAGGATCTTTTGGCGTTCCAGGCTGGCGTTCTCAGACATGGTCAGCAGCAGCTTATACCCCTTGATGGCGCATACCATGGCCAGGCCGATGCCGGTATTGCCGCTGGTGGCCTCGACCACGGTTTTGTCCGGGGTCAGTTCGCCGGATCGCTCGGCTGCTTCGATCATGTAGAGGGCCGCTCTGTCCTTAACGGATCCGCCGGGATTCAGGTATTCCAGTTTGGCCAGAACAGGGATATTCGGATTGGCGTTCATCCGCTGGACGGTCACCAGGGGCGTATTGCCGATCAAATCGAGAATGGATGATGGTAGCATGGGTTTCGTTTCGTTTAACTAATCGATTCGCCGATTCGGTCATTGGGCAATCACCTGCAGATCCATCCGTATCCAATCGACAAATCAATCCACCAGCGAATCAACGAATTTACAGCTGATTGGGTCCGTTCCTTTCATTCAGGAAAGAAAGCAGGACCTTTTCCACGGCACGCGTCACTGAGGCCTCATCCCGCCCGGCATCGATGATGCGGAATCTTGCAGGTTCACGATTCGCCAGGTCGAGGTAGCCATCGCGCACCTTCCGGTGAAATACCAGCTGTTCCTGCTCAAAACGCGTTTCAAGGCCGGTGCGTCCGCCGTTGTTGATTTGCAGCCAGGCCCGTGCCAGTCCCACTTCGGGCGCCAAATCAAACAGCAGGGTCAGATCGGGTTGCAAATCGTCACAGACCAGGCGGTGCAGTGTGCGGATCAGCTCCTTGTCCAAGCCCCTGGCATAGCCTTGGTAGACCAGGGTGGCATCGAAAAAGCGGTCGCACAAGACCGTCCGCCCGGCCGACAGATGGGGTTTGATAAAGGAGCGGATGTGCTGGACGCGGTCGGCCATATACAGCAACAATTCAGTGCCGGCATCCATGGCTGAGTTCTGCGGATCCAGCAAAATCCTCCTGATTTGGGCGCCGATGGCCGTGCCACCCGGCTCCCGCGAAGTCACGCACTCATAGCCCTTGACCTCGAGGATTGCAACGATGTTTTTGAGCTGGGTGGTCTTGCCCGCGCCTTCAATGCCCTCCAAGGTGATGAACATGTCCGTGTGCCCGTTGTTGCGGTTGCCCGTTGCCCGTGCCATTCAACTGGTCAGCCGATGGCTGGCAATTCCGGGTGCAGAAGATTCAGTTCGCGCAATGCCGTCTGCGAAAGCACTTCGATTTCCGATTCCTACCCGATCAAGATTGCTGCCGGCCGGCCACTCCCGTGGCGTGGACAAAGGGATTGGCTGCAATTCCGCTTTGTCCCTATTCCGCATTCCGCGTTCCGCGCTGCGCATTCGACTCATCAGGTGCAGCGCTTTTCTTGGCGGCTTCGCCTTTGTAAAAATGCCGCTCCAGCAACCGATGGTAGGAGGTCCAGGGCGAACCTGTCTGCTCGGCCGCGATGAACTCACGAATGGCATTGACCCGTGCGTCGATTTCGTCAATGTAGTTGAGCAGAACCGCTTCTATGGTCTTGGGCGGTTCGGGTGATCCGAATTCCCGTACCCCGTGGTGGCTGATGATCATGTGTTTGACCATGGCGGCCAGATTCTGGGGAAAACCCTCGATGGTGCGGATCTTGGCATCCACCATTTCCACTCCGATGACGATATGGCTGAGCAGTCGGCCTTCATCGGTGTAGTCGATGCGGTGGGTGTAGGACAGTTCGCGCACTTTGCCGATATCGTGGAGCACCGCACCGACCAGGAGCATGTCGCGATCCACACCGCTATAGTGCCCTCCGATTTTGTCCACCAGCAACGCCATCGACAGCGTATGTTCCAGCAATCCGCCGACATAGGCATGGTGCATGGTTTTGGCGGCCGGCGCGCATTTGAACTGCTGCACCAGTTCGGCGTCGTTCCAGAAGGCTCCCAGAAGCGCTTTTAAATAGGGTGCTGTGATGGTTTCGGACAATGCCCGCAAGCGGTTGAACATCAGTTCCACATCGCGCGTGGTAACGGGCAGATAATCGGCCGGGATGATCGACGCGGCCGGCACGGCTGTCAGCGACCGGACCACCAGCTGCAATGCGCCGCGGTATTCATTGGCCGTTGCATGGACCTGAACAAAATCACCTGCGGCGGCGCAGAGGGCCATTTCCACGTTGTCCCAGACCACGCCTTTGATCTGGCCGCTCTTGTCCGCCAGGACGACCGTCAGGAAGGGTTTCCCGTCCCGCCGCAGAGCGGAATTTTTTTCCGCCAGCACGAAAACTTCCTCAATGCTGTCGCCTGCGGCAATATCGGCCACAAATTTTTTCTTCAAACAGATTATGGGGTTCATTGGGTTCATTGGGTTTGCCGGGTTTGTCGGGTTGTCGGGTTCATTGGGTTGTCGGGTTTATCGGGTTCATTGGGTTAAGCGTTTACGAAAATCGAGTTGCAAAGAGCTGATCGAACATCATGAACTCAACAACCCAATGAACTCAACAAACCCAATGAACCCGATAAACTCAATCGACCGTAGATTTACCGATATCCAGAATGTTCAGGTCACCTGCATATTTGCGCGTCCGGAACCGTGTGATGGCACTCAACTTGCGGGTGATTTCGCCCATCTGCTCAATACGCAACCGAATGGCGTCAAGGTGGGCATGCACGGCATCCTCGGTGGGAATATCCATCATCAGAAGTTGAACCACTCCCAGCACGTACTGGAGCGGCTGATTGAATTCATGGCAGATTCCCCCGGCTGTTTCCAAAACGCCCTTGAGCTTTTCCTCCTCGGCCAACTTCCGGATCATCCTGCTCTGGATCAAGGCGGTGCGCACCCGGGCCAGTAATTCCACCCGGTTGACCGGTTTGCGCACATAATCGTTGCCGCCTGCATCGAAGGCCGCCTGCAGGGTTTGTTCATCCGTGTTGCCGGTGACAAAGATGACAGGAATTCTACGGCACACCTCATCGGCTTTTAAACGGCGGCAGGCCTCAAGACCGTCCATGTTGGGCATGATCACGTCCATGATGATCAAATCCGGATGCAGTTGGGTCACCTTTTGGAGGCAAAGCCGGCCGTCTCCGGCGCGGTGGACCCGGTAGCCGGCATCCCGGAGCATTGCTTCCATAAACTTCAAGCTGACCCGATCGTCTTCCACCAGCAAAATGGTGGAGGGCGCCTCCGGTGTCTCTCCGAGCTCCCGATGATCGAGGGACATCCTTGCCACCCTGCCTTTCTCCGCATGGAAACATCGACCGCCAGGAAGTCGATATCCGATGAGGAAGTGCTGCTAAAAAAAACTTTGCATGAAGGTAAGACGCGATGGTGCCGTCAAAAGTTAAAATCCCAAGACTTCATCTTTTCAATCATTCCGTAATCGGTCATATCGCAGCGCACCGGGGTGATGACAATATATTCGGCGGCCAGCAGGGCGGCATCCGCATCGGAGCCGTCATGCGCCGGCATGGTTTCATAGCCGTGCCAGTAATAAATACGGTTGCGCGGATCGCGGCGTTTCTCAAAAAATTCATCGTACAAAGTGCATCCCTGGCGGGCGATCTTTACGGCCGCCGTTCGATCGCAAAAAAGGTTCGGAAAATTGACGTTGAGGAATACGCCTGACGGAAGCCCATGGTCCTGCACCCGGGTCACCAGGCGGGCCACGAATCGGGCGGCTTCATCAAAACAGGGATTTTGGGCGCTTTGAATGGAGACCGCCATGGCCGGCACCCCGTAAATCGCCCCCTCCTTGGCGGCGGCTACGGTTCCGGAATAGTTCAGATTGACCCCAACATTGGCGCCCGGGTTGATACCCGAAATCACCATATCCGGTTTGTCGTCCAGCAATTCGACCAGGGTCAGTTTCACGCAATCGGCCGGCGTTCCCGTAACGGCCCATCCGACTTGACCGTCAACCACCACTTCGTGGGCGCGCAGCGGTTTGTGCAAGGTGATGCCGTGCCCTACGGCGCTGCGTTCGCGTTCGGGGGCGACGACGGTCAATTGATGATCAGGTTTCAGTGCGTGATATAACGCCCACAACCCCGCTGACTGAATACCGTCATCGTTGGTCAGTACTATCCTCATGGTGCCTCATTGATCCTTGAATCCGAAGATACGAACAAATCGGTTCGAGCCATTTAAACACGCGGTCCGTTGCGCCGATTTTTCAATATTTCAAGCTCTATAGTTAAAAAATCCTTCTTAGGCAAGCGGATAAACCGGCAGTCCTTCCGCCCCGACTCCGGCCGCGCCGCAGCCCGCGGCACAATTGACTTGAAACAAAGTCATCGAGCACATAAACAGGGTATGGGGAAAACCGTTCACGCTCACTTTCGCGTTCGTCAATCTCAAGGAGCCCAACCCTCGCATGCAGCCGGACTTGAAGCAAAGGGATCGCCGGGACTTAAGGGCGTGCATGGCTGCATGGATCGTTTGGGCTTTGCTTTCTTTTTACGGCGCATCCGAAAGTCATGCGCAAGATGAAAGCGGCCAGACCGGCCCTTGGGAAATTACGGCCGACCGGATCACCTACAATCAATTCACCGAAACCTATACCGCCGAGGGAAATGTCCGTCTCACGCGCGAAGGGCGCGTGTTGACGGCTGATGAGGTCCGCTTCGATAAAAAGAACGGCCAGGCCTCGGCCGAGGGGAATGTCCACTTGCTGTCCGGACAGGACAGTCTCACCGGCCGCCGGCTGGATTTGAACCTGAACACTGAAACCGGCGCGCTGTCCGAAGGAAAGCTCTTCCTTTCCCAGAACCACATGTATGTCTCCGGCAAGCTGATCCTCAAAACCGGCCCACAGACCTATTTTGTCCAGGACGCCAGCGTGACGACCTGCGATCCGCCGGAGCCGGCCTGGCGGATTACCGGCAAGGATCTGAAGGTCACCATCGAGGGCTACGGATTTGTCAAGCATGCAGCTCTTTGGGCCAAGGAGCTACCGGTGATGTACACCCCCTACTTGATCTTTCCTGTTAAGATCAAGCGCCAATCAGGATTGCTCACACCGGAGTTCAGTTTCTCGGATCGCAAAGGCGTTGAATATCTGCAACCCTTTTTCTGGGCCATCGGCGACAGCACGGACGCCACGTTCTTTGCCGATTACATGTCCGAACGCGGTATGCGTCTCGGCGCAGAGTATCGTTATGTGGCCGGCGAGCGTGCATGGGGGACGCTCATGGCGGACGGATTGGATGATCGCCGCATCGACGACGGCCTGGCTGACCACAGCCAACGTTGGGGCTATACGGACGATCCCTTTTTGCGCACCAACAGCGGGCGATACTGGCTGCGCGGTAAAATCAATCAAAACCTGCCCTGGGGCATGACCGCCAAAGTCGATCTGGATGTGGTCAGCGATCAGGATTACCTGCGGGAGTTCAAAAACGGCTTAAACGGATTTGATGAGACGGAAACCGTCTTCTTGCGCAGTTTCAGTCGCGATGTGGACGACTTCACCGACCCCTTGCGTGAAAACCAGCTCAATATCAACCGCCTGTGGACCGATTATGCATTCAATGCCAATGCCCGCTGGTATCATGATGCGGTCCGCAGCCGCCCCCCCGGTGCGCTCAGTCCGCTGCAGAACCTGCCCGAAATCACGATGGACGGCATTAAGCAAAAAATCAGCGGATCGCCCTTTTACTACGATCTGGCATCCAGCTACACCTATTTCTACCGCGAAGAGGGCGACCGCGGCCATCGCGCCGACGTGTATCCCAGAATCTATTATCCGACGCGGTTGTTCAATGCGCTGTCCGTGGAACCCTCCGCGGGCATCCGGCAGACCGTCTGGCGTATGGATCCGTATGAAACCGCGCCGGCGGACGACCGCACGAACCGGTATCGCGCCATTTATGACCTGAAACTGGATACCAGCACCGATCTCTACCGGATCTACCGATTCGATACGGCCGGCAGCGATCGACTCAAACACAATCTGCGGCCTCAGATCATCTATCAATACATACCGGATGAGTACCAGGGCGATTACCCGGAATTTGATGCCCTGGACCGCATCGATCCGCAAAATCTGATCACGTTCGCCCTGACCAATACGCTGATCGCCCGCAAGCCGCCGCCTCCGGACAGCCAGACCACCAGGGCCGTCTACATCCCCTTCCTGCGCTTCAGGCTGGAAGAGAGCTTCGATATCAACAAATACAATGACGGTGATCCAAGACCTTTTTCAGACCTTTTCGGGGAACTGGACCTTCGTCCGGGACGCTATGTACAACTGGATGGAGACTTTTTGTGGCGGCCCTATGACGGAGAGTTTTACGGCTACAACGTGGCTTTGCATTTATGGGATCTGCGCGGCGACCGCTTCAGCCTGGATTATCGATTCACCCGCGGGACCACCGAACTGCAGGCGGTCAGAAGCGTCAACGCCAGCGCGGCCTGGCAGGTGACACAGTATTGGCAACTGCGCGGCCGATACGAACGCGACCTTCAAGGCAAACAGTTCCTGGAATCGGGCGTCGGTGTCTCCTACATCAGGCAATGCTGGGGAGCGGATTTTGATTACAAGAGGGATGAAGAGGACAACAGCAGCATTTCAGCAGTGGTTCATCTGACCGGACTGGGCAGTCTGGGGCGGTGAAAACGCTTCCCGAAAGCCTTTGTACCCATACGACGGCGGGCGGATCTGTACACCAGCGGAAAAAGGTTTGACATCGACCCCGATTTCAGTTCTATGAAGACTGATTTGGGCATGGCTGCCGATACGGATATAGGATATGGATTAATCATGATCAGCGACAAATTGATACCCGAATGGTATGTGCTTCATACGAAAAGCCGTTTTGAGAATGTGGTCAGCGAAGGGCTTCAAAAAAAGTCCATCGAGGTATTCCTGCCCAAGATCACGGTCCCCAGCCAGCGCAAAGACCGCCGCAAAATGATTCGGGTGCCCTTGTTTCCAGGCTACGTTTTCGTGAAATCCGATCTTCATCCAAACCATCACCTGGATATCGTCAAAACGGTCGGCGCCGTTAAACTGGTGGGGGATACCCAAGGTCCCATCCCCGTTCCCCACGATACGGTTCAATCGTTGCGCATTATGGTGGCGTCGGACCAGCCAATTGCCACTGGCAGCCACTTTACGAAAGGAGACCAGGTCCTCGTGGTCAATGGCCCTTTTGCAGGCGTGATCGGCACATTCGATCACTACCGGGGCTTGGACCGCATAGTGGTCTACATTGAAGCCCTGGGGCAGTTTGCTTCAGTAGAGGTCAACGCCGAAGATGTGGAGCGCCTGCCCGCGGTGCATGCATGAAGCGCGGCAGTCACTCCCCGGATCTGAGTTAAGGTGCCGGTTTTAGAATTGTGTTTCCGGTATATTCATGGTGCTGCAAATGAATCCCGTCTGCTCTGGTGCAGGCATTCGATCGCCCGGAGTGGCCGCCCTCTTATAACTACTTGACTTTTATAAAGTTCCGTTTTATTAAACAGGCTTTAAGATAATCGTCTCACAATGGGTAAAAGGAGGCCCCATGAACAAGCTCGAACTTATCTCCGCATTGAAAAATGAAGCAGGGATATCCAAGACTGAAGCTGCTAAAGTGGTCCAGATTTTTTTCGACAGCATGACCGAAGCCATGGCCCGCGGTGAAAGGGTGGAAATCAGGGGTTTATGCAGCTTTTACGTTAAAAACTACAAAAGCTATGTGGGCCGGAATCCCAAAACCGGAGAAAAGGTTACCATCCGGCCTAAAAAGCTGCCGTTTTTCAAATCCGGCAAAGAACTCAAAGATCGTGTTGATTTATAGGTCGGCGTGGTGCGCCGGGAGCCGGTTCTGCAAGATGAGGCCTCCACCGGGTATGATCTCCCGGCAGGGCTGCCGAGATAGGGTAACCGGCCGTGGCTGGATTTGAAACAATAAAAGGGCAAGACCTTCCTGTTCGGCTGTTGCAGCTTTTTTTACGTACGGCAAGGATCCCGCATGCCCTTTTGTTCACGGGCATCGAAGGGGTCGGCAAACGAACCACCGCCAGGCTGTTCGCCAGGGCACTGAATTGCAGCGGCATATCCATATCCGCAGCCGGGAATGACTCCGGAGACGTACGCCCTTGCGATCACTGCCGGTCCTGCCGCCAAATCCAGGCAGGCGGCCACCCTGATATCATCGAGGTGACCCCTCGCAAAGGGATGCTGCGGATAGACCAGATCCGCGATGTGATCAGTGTACTGGCTTTGAAACCGTTTGGCGCGGCGCACCGGGTGGTGATCATCGCCGAGGCCCAAACATTGAATCCTGAAGCCGGCAACGCCCTTTTGAAGATTCTGGAAGAACCGCCGGCCGGCACCATTTTGATTTTGACAGCCCCGCAAGGCACCGATCTGCTGCCGACCATTGCCTCCCGATGCCGCCATATCCGCTTCAACCCGCTTTGCGTCGATGATCTGGCCGCACTTCTGATGCGGCAACAAGAACTGGGCCCCGAACAGGCGCAAACCCTTGCCGAGGTGGCGGACGGCAGCTATACTAAGGCGTTGCGCCTGGCCGAATCCCGGTGGAGCGAACACCGCGATCAGCTGGTCCGCGCGGCGGGGTTGGATAGGCCCGCTGCTTTGAAACAGCGTTCCGCCACGCTGGCGTTGGCCTTTGCCGTTGGGCTGACCCTTCAAAAGGAGCGCACCAACGGCGATTTGGAAATTTTGAAAACCTGGATACGGGATTTGAGTGTTTGGAATTACCGCCCCCGCCATATAGTCAACCGGGACCGCGGGACGACTCTCCAAACCATGCGCGCCAACCTCCGCGACGAGCAGCTCGCCCTGCTTTGGGAAGCGGTTGAGAAAGCGCAAAAAGCTGTTGCAGGCAACAGTAACCTAAGACTCACTTTAGACGTGATGGCCTTGCACATGGCGGACGTTATGGCCGCCTAAAGAGGATCACGATGGTAGTAAACTCATGGGAAAAATTGTCGGTGTACGATTCAAGCCCGGCGGCAAAATATACGATTTCGATTGCGGCGCTTTTGTACTGCAAATGAGCGATCAGGTAATCGTGGAGACTGAAAAAGGACTCGGACTTGGCACGGTAGCCCGTCTGTCAAATGCCGATGAATCTCCTCAGCGGCCGGAAAAACCTTTGAAAAAGGTTTTTCGTAAAGCCTCTCAGGAAGATTTCGACCAGCAAAATAAAAACCTGGAACTGGAGAATCAAGCCGCCGCTTTTTGCTCCAAGTGTATAAAAGATCTTGGCTTGCAGATGAACCTGTTTTCCGTGGAAGCGACCTTTGATGCCAGCCGCCTGACTTTCTTTTTCACCGCCGACGGCCGGGTCGATTTTCGGCAATTGGTCAAGCTGCTGGTCAAACAGTTCCATGCGCGCATTGAAATGCGTCAGGTGGGCATCCGCAACCAGGCCAAAATGTGCGGCGGGTTGGGACGCTGCGGCCGCGAGTTTTGCTGCGCCTCCTTTCTGGAAAAATTCGACCCGGTTTCAATCCGCATGGCCAAGGATCAGGGGCTTTCCTTAAACCCCACCAAAATATCGGGCCAATGCGGTCGTTTGATGTGCTGTCTCACTTTCGAGAACGAAGTATATCAGGAACTCCGGGCCAAGTTTCCGCCCATCGGCAAGATCGTCCAGACCAAGGACCATACTGGAAAAGTGGTGCGCCTCAACTTTTTGCGACAGCGGATCGCCATACGCGTGGATGAAGAACAGGAAGTTGAAGTGGGGTTGGATGAAATCATCAAATCGACATAGAAGTATTAGCGTGCGTTAAGATCGGGGTCGGTGTCGGGGCGAAAGCGCCGATTTTCGATACCGTTCTCGCTATCTATCCAGGCCCTGAGGTGAAACTATAGCCATAGCGGGAGAACCGTCATCGTGCTGCCATGCTTGCAGATGATCGTTCTTCAACCGGGAGAACAGAATGTCCGAGCCATTCTATGTCACCACCCCAATCTACTATGTCAATGCGCGGCCCCATCTGGGCCATGCCTATACCACCATCTGCGCCGATGTGATCAACCGCCACCACGCCATGATGACCGATGAAACCTTTTTCCTCACCGGAACGGACGAACACGGGGATAAGATCATGCGGGCGGCCAAGAAGGAGGGGATGACGCCCCGGGCCTATGTGGATAAGATCAGTGCCCTTTTCCGGGAGCTGTGGCCTCAGCTGAATATCGCCAACGATCATTTTATCCGAACCACCGACCCGTCCCATATGGCCGTGGTCCAAATGGTTCTGCAGAAGATTTACGATCAGGGGGATATCTATTTCAGCGAATACGAAGGCAAGTATTGTTTCGGATGCGAGCGCTTTTACACGGACCGCGAGCTTTTGAACGGCAAATGCCCGGACCATCAGAGCGAACCGGAAATCATCAAGGAATCCAATTATTTTTTTAAAATGAGCCAGTATCAGCGCTGGCTGATCGACCATATCCATGAACACCCGGACATGATCCGTCCGGAACGCTATAAAAAAGAAGTTCTGGCGTTTCTGCGCGAACCCCTGGAGGATTTGTGCATTTCGCGTCCAAAATCGCGCATCAAATGGGGCATCACACTGCCCTTTGACAAAGATTACGTGACCTACGTTTGGTTCGATGCCCTGATAAACTACGTTTCCGGCTTGGGTTATCCCGATGACCCGCGCTTTGCCAAGTTCTGGCCGGTGGTTCAACACATCGTGGCCAAGGATATTCTCAAGCCGCACGGCATTTATTGGCCCATCATGCTCAAGGCGGCCGGTTTGCCTGTCTATAAACATTTGAATGTTCACGGGTACTGGAATGTGGCCCAAAGCAAGATGTCCAAAAGCCTGGGCAACGTGATCGAGCCGCTCCAATTGAAAAATGTGTACGGCCTGGACGCTTTCCGTTTCTATCTCATGCGCGACATGGTGTTCGGGTTGGATGCCGGCTTCAATGAAGAATCCCTGGTACAACGGATCAATTCCGATCTGGCCAACGACCTGGGCAATCTGTTTTCCCGGGTAGTGACCATGGTGCACAAATACTTCAAAGGCGTGGTGCCCCGCGCCGATCTTCCGATCGAGCGGGAATTGGATCTGCGGCTGGAAGAAACTGCCGCACGCACCGTCGAGAAATATATCCAGGAAATGGAGGTCTTGGCCTTCCACAAAGCCATTGCCGCCATATGGGACCTTGTCAACCAGATGAACAAGGTCATCGATGTCACCGCGCCGTGGGAACTGGCCAAGAACAAAACATGCCAGACCCAGTTGCAAGCCGTGATCTACAACTTGCTGGAGGGGTTGCGGATCATCTCCGGACTGATCTACCCGATCATGCCCGAAACCGCCGCCCTCATGCAAAAACATCTGGGCTGCGACGCGCGCCAGCCCTTCTATAAAATAGACCTCCTGAAGCAATGGGGGCGATTGGCGCCGGGCACGCAGCTTCCCAAATCCGTTACCCTGTTTCCAAGAGTGGAAATTCAGAAGCAAGCCGATGACAACGCCTCGAATGGGCGTGCCAAGGTGTTGAAACCCGAGTTGAAGCCTGAAATCAACATGGACGACTTCGCCCGCCTTGACCTGAGAGTGGCAACAGTGGTGCGGGCGGAAGCCGTTCCAAGGGCTAAAAAATTGCTCCAGCTCGAAATCGATTTGGGCGAACCGGAATTGCGCACGCTTGTCGCCGGCATCGCCGGAACCTATGCTCCGGATGAATTGGTGGGCCGTCAAATCATCGTCGTCGCCAATTTGAAACCGGCCAAATTGATGGGCGTCCTGTCCAAAGGCATGCTTCTTGCTGCCAGCAATGAGTCACAGACCGCTGTGTTGACCTTGGACCGGCCGATGCCCGCAGGCACGCAGATCGGTTGAAGTCTATCCCGGACAATGGGAAGAGAAATGCCGAAAGTGATGAACTTATTCAAAAAAGCGCCGTTGAACGCTGCTGCACGCCCAAGTTGGCGCGATTACCAGAACCGTCTGAACCGCTCCCCCAAACGCATGAACGGCCGTCGACCCATCGTTTGGATATTGATCGCCGGGGTGGTTTTTTTCCTTCTCTACCTGGGGTTTTCGTCCCCGGGGGCCGGTATCGTAAAGACGGCGGTAAATATTCAAGCCCCCAACAGTAACGATCTGCTGATCAGCAAAAAAGATGTGCAGCTATTGCTGCAGCGGACCCCCCTGAACGATCTGTTGACCGACCGAATCAGCTTGCCTTTTAAAACCGGTGGCTTCCTTGTGGAAACCAGCATCGATCGAATCTTGCAGGACCGCCTGGTGGAGGCCATGGACCTGAAAAATTCCCGCTTCATCGGCATTGTCGTGATGGAGGCGGACTCGGGAAAAGTTCTGACGCTGGCCGGCTATGATAAAACCAATTCCAATGCCAACCCATGCCTGCAAAGCACTTTCCCGGCAGCCAGCCTTTTTAAAATCGTCACCGCCGCAGCGGCCATCGATCACCATCATTTCAGCTGCGAAACACCGGTGCGCTTTAATGGATACAAACATACGCTCTACAAAAGCCAGCTCCAGGACAGCAACAACGCCTACACGCACACCATCTCGTTTGCAGACTCTTTTGCGCAGTCGATCAATCCGGTCTTTGGTAAAATCGGAAAACTGAACTTGGGCAAACAGGTGCTGGAACAATTTGGCCAGGATTTCGGCTTTAATCAGCCGATCGATTTCGAGCTGCCGATTTCTCCGAGCCGTTTGGCAGTCGAGGAATCTTCTTACCATTGGGCCGAGATCGCCAGCGGGTTCAATAACGATACCACCATTTCGCCGGTGCACGCCGCCATGATGGTTTCAGCCGTGCTCAACCAGGGCCTCATGGTCAACCCCACGGTGGTTGCGCGTATCGTGGACGCCGGTGGACGTGAAATATACCGGTCGCAGGCCAGCGCGCATTTACGCGCCATGAGCCCCAGAGCATCCTCCATACTGGCCCAAATGATGGAGACCACTGTCAAATCCGGAACCGCCCGCGGCGTGTTCAAGAGCATCCGGCGCGATTCAGTGCTTGCGAAGTTGCGTATCGGCGGTAAAACAGGCTCGATATACAATCGCACCCATGATACGCGTTTTGACTGGTTTGTGGGCTATGCTGAAGCCAAGGATGGGCCGGGACGTTTAATCGTGGCGGCTCTGGTGGGTCACGAAGAGTACATCGGGACCCGCGCCGGTACTTACGCCCGCATGGCGATGAACCACTACTTCAACGACTATATGGCCCGCAAAATCAACCCTGGAGATAAAACCGATATTTGAGCATCTTTAAGCGAATGGTGAACCGTGCCCGCTCATTTGTTGTCCGCTTGCCCATTTGCCCGTGAGACGATGATGATATCCGCCGGTCACGGCCACGACCGATCGGAAACCGCTTAACCGATTATGGCACAGGAGATTTCGATATGCCCGGATTTGAATGGTTCGGGGAAGAAGAACGCAAAGAGGTTCAGGATGTCCTGAACACCGGTGTGTTGTTTCGCTACGGATTTGATGCGGCCCGTCAGGGGCATTGGAAGGCCCGAACCTTTGAACATGAATTGGCCCGCCGTCTCGGCGCCGCCCACTGCCTTTTGTGCAGCAGCGGCACGGCCGCCCTGAGCATCGCCCTGGCGGCCTGCGGGGTGGGGGCCGGTGATGAAGTGATCGTGCCCCCCTTTACCTTCGTAGCCAGCTTCGAAGCTGTGCTGGGAGCCGGCGCCGTACCGGTTTTCTCCGAAATCGACGAAACCCTGTGTCTCGATCCCCAAGCCATTGAAAACCGGTTGACCCCGCGCAGCAAAGCCGTCATGGTCGTACATATGTGCGGCGCAATGGCACGCATCGATGAGATTGCCGCTTTGTGTACACGCAAGGGATTGATCCTCATCGAGGATACCTGCCAATCGGTCGGCGCATCTTTTGGGGGTAAAGCCCTGGGCACTTTCGGCCAGATGGGATGTTTTTCCTTCGACCCGGTCAAAACAATCACCTGCGGGGAAGGCGGCGCCGTGGTGACCGATAGTGCCGAACGCTACAAAACGGCGCACGCTTTTGCCGACCACGGGCACGACCACACCGGCAATGATCGTGGCGCCGAAGGCCATCCTATTCTGGGTTACAACTACCGCATCAGCGAACTCAATGCGGCCGTCGGTGTCGCCCAGCTGCGCAAACTGGACGCGATTCTGGCCACGCAGCGCGCGCACAAGGCGGCCCTGAAAGCGGCCATGTCCGAGTTCCCCCAGGTCAGCTTCCGCAGCCTGCCCGATGAATCCGGCGATTCGGCCACCTTCCTCAGTTTCATGCTGCCGGAGGAAAAGCCGGCCCGTCAAACCGCCCGTGACCTGAACAGCGCCGGCGCGGACGGCTGCTTCTACTATTACGACAACAACTGGCACTACCTGCGCCAATGGCATCACCTGAAACAGATGCGGGCTGCGGCACGACTGCCGGTTCAATTGAGCGGATCTTGCCCGGATTACAGCCGCGCAGAGGTGCCCCGCTCGGATGCCATCATCGCGCGGAACATCTCCATGCAGATCAAGTTGGCCTGGACCCCGGAGCAGCTTGAACAGCGGATTGCGATCATACGAAAGGTGCTTGGCAAACTTTGAGAAACAGGCTTTGGGTTGACCCGGCTTTCTGGATTCGCCCGCCCTTTGGGGGTGATCCCGAAACCTTTTGCCATACCGGTAAACTGCTGGATGCTGCCGGTCCCCAGGCATGGGTAAACTCAGGCGAACTCGCACAACGATGATGAAAGGCAAATAGTCAATGTTTCGTAATTTCAAAACGGTGAATCGTTTCGTCTTCGGCCGCGGATGCTTTGATCAACTGGATGACATTCTGGCCGCCCAGCGCACCTCCACCCGTTCTGCCATAGTTTTCGCGGTGGATGGTGTGTTTCAAGGCAAGCCGCTGCAGGAACGACTGCCCCTGAGAAATCAGGACATTGTGCTGTGGGTGAACGTGGATGACGAACCCAAGACCGCCTATGTGGACTGGCTGACCGATCAGGTACGCAACGCGGTGGCCGAACGCCGCCAGGAACTGCCGGCCGGGGTGGTCGGAATCGGCGGTGGCAGCACCATGGATCTGGCCAAGGCGATCTCCCTGATGTTGACCAATCCGGGGTCATCATCCGAGTACCAGGGGTGGGATCTGATCAAACATCCGGCCGTCTACCACGCCGCGGTGCCGACCCTCTCCGGTACAGGAGCGGAGGTGTCGCGTACAACCGTTCTGACCGGCCCGGAAAAGAAATTGGGTATCAATTCGGACCATACGGTGTTTGACCAGGTGGTGCTAGATCCGGAACTGATCGCGGGCGCACCGCGCGAACAGCGCTTCTACACCGGAATGGACTGCTACATCCATTGCGTGGAGTCCTTGAAGGGCACCTACTTGAACGCCTTCTCCCAAGCCTATGGCGAAAAAGCCCTGACCCTGTGCCAGGAAGTTTTCCTGCAGGATGCCCCCGGCAGCGACGACAAGCTGATGATGGCTTCTTTTTTCGGCGGGATGAGCATCGCCTATTCCCAAGTGGGGGTCTGCCACGCACTCTCCTACGGGCTGAGCTTTGTGCTGGGGGTCCACCACGGGATCGGCAACAGCATCGTGTTTGACTATCTGGAAGAGTTCTATCCCGAAGGGGTGGCCGAATTCCGCCGGATGCTTAGCAAACAAGACATTCAACTGCCGCGCGGGATTACGGCCACAGCCACGGATGCCCAATTTGAAAAGATGGTGGATGTCGCCTTGATCCTCGACCCCTTATGGGAAAACGCCTTGGGCAGAGAGTGGCGAAAAATCATGACGCGCCAACGCATTGGCGATCTTTACCGCCGTATGTAATGGGTTGGTTGGGTTGGTTGGGTTGGTTGGGTTGGTTGGGTTCTTTGAGTTTATTGAGTTATTGGGTTTGTTGGGTTGGTTGCGTTCGTTTTGGTCGGCTGGTTCATCGACGTGTCCGCTCGAACCTGTTTACGGAAAGAACCCAATAGACCCGATAGCCCGTAAAGTCACCAAACTCAATAAACCCAATAAAACCAACAAACTCAATAAACTCAATTAACCAACGTACCGCCAAAGGAGATCATCGTGATGAAACAATCCTGCCGCCGGCTGACAGCCGTATGCATACACCGCATTCACCAACTGATGGCCGCGACTGCAGCCCGTGCCCGCAGCCATGCCGCCGGCCTGCTGGCTTTGGCGCAGGCGCCTGTTTTTTGGGGTCGCTGCCCGTCCGGTCATGCCGGCACGGCTCTGGTTCTATTCCCCTGCTCGCCTCTCACCCTGTGCTGCGGGCTGGCCGGTTTGATCGCCATACGACAGCCGTCTGCGCCGCCCGCGTCGGAAGATATTTCAGCTCTGGACACCTTGTTCGATCAAATAAAAATCCGCCCCCTGGCCTTCTGCGTGCAGGAACACCTGGCGATGGCGGATCATTACCTGGGCGGCGACCAACCGCTGGATGGCTTGTACACCCTGGCCTGCACCCTGAAGCAGGAAAGCCGTTTTTTATCCCTTTTCGCCGACCCGGACGCCCAGCAGCAAATCGAGCTGCTTTCCAAGCACATCGCGGCTTTCAGCTCCCAAGAAACCAGGTCTCTCCAGCAGCAAATGGGCTACCTTCCGGCCACTGAAACCGAGATCGTCGATCGGCGCATCGAAAAACTCAAGGACGTGGGCTGGTGCCTGAAATCCGAAAACCTGGACAATATCCACCAGGTACAGAAGCTGCTGGCCGCAGCCGGTTCAGACCCGCAAGCGGAAACGGTCAAGATTTTCCGCAACCTCAACACCGTTCTCAACAGCATCGATCGGCTGGAGGTGCGCGGGCGCGATTCGGCTGGCATTTCCCTGCTTTTTTTAGTCACACCCGAGATCTATACGGAGCTGCAAACCGCCTGGATCGAGGCTGGACTCGCCGAACCGGTGCGACTGCGCCTGCAGCGTTCGGTCCTGCGCAACCGATCGATCACTATCCACCGGCCCGACGGTGGCCTGGTGGGCATCAGCATCACTTACAAAGTGGCCGCAGAGATCGGCAGCCTGGGGGATAATGTGTCCCATTTACGTAGTGAAATCGCCCAGGACCCATTTTTGCATCTGGTCGCGCGCTACCCGCACCGTTTCCATACGGTTTCAGCGCACACCCGCTGGGCTTCTGTGGGCGCCATCACCATCGCCAATTGCCATCCGGTCGACAACGCCACCTCGGAGCAGGGCTGTGCCGACAAGGGATTGATTCATGCCTGCCTGAACGGCGATATCGATAATTATCCGGCTTTAAGGAAGCAATGGGAAGAGAACGGCGATCCCATTCCGGAAGAAATTACGACCGATACCAAAATCATCCCGTTGCGCGTCGAGCATTATCTGAATCAGGGATATGGCGTCACGGAAGCTTTCCGCCGCGCGGTCAGCGACTTTGAAGGGTCGCATGCGATTGCCATGCATACCAACCTTTCGCCCGGTAAATTTTTTCTGGCCCAAAAGGGCAGCGGCCAGGCGGTGTTCGTGGGCTTGGCCGGCGACCACTACCTGCCCACATCGGAAGTCTATGGTTTTGTCGAACAAACCGACGCCTATATCAAAATGCATGGCGAAAAAGTCATCCAGGGCTTCTACGGGCCGGTCCAGGGCCAGATCTTCATTCTCGATCAGGAGAGTGCCGGCGGCCTGGACGGCATCCAGGCCATGTTCTATGACGGCACGCCGATTCACCTGAGCGAGCAAGATATTCAGCACACCCGGATCACTTCCCGGGACATCGATCGGCAGAACTTTTCACACTATTTTCTCAAGGAGATCTCCGAATCCCCCGTATCGGTTGCCAAAACACTGCAAAACCGCTGGAAAATAGATAAGGCGGACCCCGGCCGCTACACGATCGAGTTGCCTGAGAGCGCCTTTCCGCAATCCATCGTACAGGCGCTCGTCGAGGATCGCATCCGCAGGATCTACTTTATCGGCCAGGGAACCGCCGGCATCGCAGCCCAGGCCATCAGCGACATCCTGGATTACTATTTGATAAAGCCGTCGCTGAAGATCAGGGCCATGAAATCGTCTGAGTTGAGCGGCTTTCAAATCGAACATCTGAACGATCCGGATGGCATGGCCGACACCCTGGTGATCGCCATCAGCCAGTCGGGAACCACCACCGATACCAACCGCGCGGTGGATATGGCGCGTGCGCGCGGGGCCCTGACCTTGGCGATCGTCAATCGGCGGGATTCGGACCTGACCTTCAAAGTGGACGGCGTGGTGTATACCAGCAGCGGACGCGACATCGAAATGTCGGTGGCCTCGACCAAGGCGTTTTACTCCCAGATTGTAGCCGGCGCCCTGATCAGCCTGAGGATCGCCGCCGTCAAACAGCGCCGTTCGCCCGCCTTCGTGGCCGAGGAACTCAAGGCCCTGCTGGCCTTGCCGGATCAGATGCGCCAGGTGCTGGCCCTCAAGGAGAAGATCCAGGATTCGGCCGAGCGCTTGGCGCCCACCCGCACTTACTGGGCGGCCGTGGGCAGCGGGCCAAACAAATCGGCGGCCGACGAGATCCGCATCAAACTCAGCGAGCTGTGCTACAAAACCATTTCCTCGGACTTTGTGGAAGATAAAAAACATATCGATCTTTCCTCCGAACCGCTGATCATCGTCTGCGCGGCAGGCGCAGGCAGCACGGTTATTGGCGATATTGTCAAGGATACGGCGATTTTCCGCGCCCACAAAGCAGCGCCGGTCGTCATTGCCGACGAAGGAGAAAACCGGTTCGATCCATATGCGGAGGACATCTTTTATGTACCCGGCATCGCCCCCCATCTGGCGCCGATTCTTAATACATTGGTCGGGCATTTGTGGGGGTACTACGCGGCCCTGTCCATCAACAACGGATCGCGTTTTCTGCATCTGTTCAGAGAGGAGCTCAAACAAACGATCGACCAATATGCCCATGACGGGCTGGATGTCTATGAAGTACTTCTGGAAAAAAATTTCCGTGAAAAGATCGCCCAGTTTTACACCGAATTGCGTCTGCGCCTGAACAGCAGCCGGTTGCCCAGCACGATCCGTCATGCCGCCGACCTGCTGCTGCTGCTCAAATATCTGGCCGGACGACTGCCCATGTCCGATTTCCAGCTCGATTTCGGTAAGAAGGGGACCGCCCTGAACATGTTGGACAGCCTGTTCCAGTTCTTGGGCGAATCGATCAACGGCATGTCGCGGCCGGTGGATGCCATCAAGCATCAAGCCAAAACGGTCACCGTGGGTACCAGCCGCATCAGCGAAAAGATCGAAGGCATCCTGTTCGACGCGCTGGCTGAATACAAAATCAATATCAGTCAGATCATCCACCGCAACATCCTTGTGCTCAAGCACCTGCAGCATATCGTTGCCGAAATCAAGGGGGCCATTCTCTACCGTATCGACGGATTGGACCTGCTGGGGGAGCCCACCGAAAAAACCACCATAGAGATCATCCGCAAGGATGGCGTGCTCAAGCCGCTGACCTCGCGTGTTGAGGCCGACAAGAGCTTGAAGGGGACCAAACGCATCGTGGTGCGGCAGGGCAATGTATACATCGGCAAAGGCCGCAAGGATGACCGCAGTATTGTGCTCATTCCGGCCATCTCCAGCGATCCTTCGGCACACAATCGGATTGAAAAGCTGTTGCTGCTGAATGTCAGCTTCCGTGAGAAAGTCCCGTTGCCCCTGAAGATCAAAGCCTTGGGCGGCAAGTATGAGCACATCAAAAACATCGTTCAGGAAAACAGCATCCCCTGGGAAGACCGAATGCTTGAAATGGTGCCCAGGGAGGAGTTGTTCGGTCGGTCGGCGGAAAAAGTGGGAGAGTTTATTGTCGCCGCACTGAAGCAAAAATAGAACGGGATCCAGGCGGCCACGATTTGCAGGCGTCATGATGTCCATCGCAGGCCGGTGGCGACCGGCATTGTTTTGGGCTATTCGCCCGCGCACAAACTGAAAAAACCACTTTGCTTTTACGCGTTCGCGCAGATCACCGGGGAGCCTTTTCGATACCGGCTCACCTATCGACCCGAAGGAAAAACCCATTCAAAACCGGCAGGCCTTCTCAACCATGGACCCATTCAAAGAACAGCTGCTGCATTACGGCCGCGAGATGATCGCCCGGAATCTGACCACCGGTACCGGCGGTAATCTGAGCATCATTGCGCGCCATGCAGACCGCATCGTTATCACCCCCAGCGGTATTGCCTACGGCGCCATGACCCCCTCCGACATGGTGGTCTGCGATGGCGCCGGCCGCGTGATCGAAGGACAGCGGCGTCCCTCCAGCGAACTCGGTTTTCATTTGGCCTTGTATCGCCACCGGCGGGATATCGGCGCCGTCGTACACACCCATTCGGTTTACGCCACCACCCTGGCCTGCCTGCACCTGGAAATACCGCCCGTCCATTATTTGGTCGGTTTTGCCGGCCGCAACGTACCGCTGGCGCCCTACGCCACTTTCGGAACACCAGCTCTGGCCGAGGCGGTCACCAACGCCTTGGGTGACCGCAACGCCGTCTTGATGGCCAATCACGGTCTGGTGACGGTGGGCCGCGACCTTGCGGCCGCATTCAATGTGGCTGAGGAAATCGAACTGGTCGCCCGCATTTATTACCAAGCCTTGGCGGTGGGTGAACCCAAGATTCTTTCGGCAGCCCAAATGGACGAAGTACTTAAGAAATTTGAAGATTACAGCCGGCCTTAGTCGCAAGCGCGGGTTCGAGAGGATGCCTATTGGAAGCGGATTCGAATGTGAAAGCAACGACCGTATTTACCCAAAGTCTTAAGGTGCAACAAGCCTTGCGGATACAGCGCTTTGGCATGGCCTTAAGTCTCTATTTCGCGGTGATTGTGGCGGTCTTGCTGGCCGATCTGCTGGGCTTGGAAAAGATGGGGGGCCTCCAGTGGGCATGGATGATCGGTTTGGCCGTGTTGGGTAACGGCTTTTTTTTCCTTACGTTCATCACCGGAAGGAACTTGCGTTTCTCGGATCCTGCATTGACGTGGATGCAGATCGCGTTTTCGGGCGTATGGGGTGCGGTGCCGATCTATGCACTGACGCAGATGCGTCCGAGTATTCTGATGTTCTACATACCGGCCTTCAGTTTCGGGATGCTGCGGCTGAACCGCAGAGAGTATCTGGCGCTGGTGGCTTTCCTCATGGGGGTGTACGGGGTCGTATTGCTTTTGCACTACACGAAGGCACCCGCGGCATTTGAAACGAAATTCGAAATATTCGCATACGTCACTTTCGGCATAGTGCTGACCTGGTTCGCTTTCTTTGGTGGGTTTATCTCCAATCTCAGGAAACGGCTGCAGGAACGAAATGCGGCCATCCGCAAGGCCAACCAGGAAATCAACATCGAGATCGAGGAGCGCAAGCTGGCTCAAATTGAGAAGGACAAGCTGATCATCGAACTTCAGCAGGCCCTTTCCAAGGTCAAAACGCTCAGCGGACTGCTACCGATCTGCGCCTCATGCAAAAAAATCCGGGACGACCAAGGGTATTGGAACCAGCTCGAATCTTACATCGCCAGGCGTTCCGAAGCGGAATTCAGCCACAGCATCTGCCCGGATTGCGCCCGGAAAATTTATCCTGAATTTTCCGGATCGCACCCCAGCGGCGGAGACCCAACGGAATGAAGCGGTCGTGGGCCTGAAGCAGAGAATCGGCTAAAAGCCCACGCCTTAGTTAAAGATCAGGCCAGACTCCCCCCGTCACAAACGATACAAGTTCCGGTCGTAAACGAGGACGCATCGGACACCAGATAGAGAACGGCGCCGGCCATCTCCTCCGGTATGGCATGCCGGCCCAGGGGGATATTCTGGACCGCCATCTTATAGATGTCTTCATTGGTAAAGAGGGCCCCGGCAAATTTGGTTTGCGTCAAGCCGGGGAGCAGGGCGTTGACCCGGATCTTGCGGAGGCCCAGTTCTTTGGCAAAGGCTTTGGTCATGGAGATCAAGGCGGCCTTGCTCATCGAATAAATGCCCTGGAGAGGGGCGGGCCGGACCCCGTTTATGGAAGCCACATTGACGATGGCACCGCCGCCGCTGTCGGTCATCAACTGCGCCGCTTTCTGAATCATGAAAAAGGGACCTTTTAGATTGACCTCAAACGTCTTGTCATACGCGCCTTCGTCGGCTCCCATCATTTCACCGAAATAGGGGTTGGTGGCCGCGTTGTTGACCAGAATGTGTAATTTGCCATGGCGTTGCTGGATTTCCTTGAACAGTGCGTCGATTTGGACCAATTGACCCATATGGCAGGCCACCGACTCGGCTTTACCACCCTGTTGCGTGATTTTCTGCTCCACTTGTCGTAAGGCTTCGATTTTCCGGCTGACCAGAATACAATGCGCGCCGTAGGCGGCCAGTGTTTCGGCGATGGCCGCACCAATGCCCCTGCTGGCACCCGTGATCAGGGCTATTTTCCCGTCCAATCTAAAATCAACCATGTCCCAATTCTCCTCTTGATGCAATTCGGTAAGGTGAGATGAGGCGCTTGCCGCCTGTGAAAACGGTTTGCAAGGATGTGAACGTTTGCTCAGTTTCTTGTCCCTAAAACAATGCACCCGGCTTTGTCAACATCTGTCGAGGCGGAATTCGGGCGACTTGCCGGGCTGCTGCGCACGCAATTGGGAGATCGCCGCCGCTGTTTTCAATAGACAATTTTGCAACGGGTCAGCGGTCAGCGTGCCTTTTTCTGCCACACCGACCGCAGAAATTGATCCCGGCCCGAATTGCTTCGATAAAACATATAGCGCAGGGGACTCTTCTTGTAATATTCCTGGTGGTATGATTCGGCCGGATAGAATGCTTGCAAGGGGAGAATATCCGTTAGCACGGGTTTGTCGAATCGTTCGGATCGATCCAGCGCCTGCTTGGATCTTTCCGCCGATTGTTTTTGTCGCTCATCATGGTAAAAAATGGCCGTGCGATATTGCGCGCCCCGGTCCACGAACTGCCCGCCCGTATCGGTCGGGTCCACATGCCGCCAAAAAATATCCAACAGCTGTTCATAGCTTATTTTCCGCTCGTCGTACGTGATTTGAACGGCTTCCACATGACCGGTGCGCCCGGTTAAGACTTCCTCGTAGCTCGGATGGGCCTTGTGACCACCCGTATAGCCGGACACGACTTTTACAATGCCGGCGTGTTTGGCAAAATCCGATTCGGTGCACCAAAAACAGCCGCCCGCAAAGGTTGCGGTGCTGAAGCCAGGGCCTTCTTTCATCATAACTCACCTTATCGCCTGATACATGCACCGGCAGGCCGAAGCCATGGCCGCCACGCATGTCCCGATTGAGATTGCAGTACTCGCTCGAGGCTTTCCAACTACCTGTATTATCTAATGGGTTTGAGTAAGCACGAATGCCCGGAAAGTCAAAAGGGGCAGGGTGGGGAGTTGATAATTTTCCGCATCAGCGCGGATCCAACGGCGGAATGGGGATGCCGTAGCGCTGCGTGATCATCTGATGGATCAGCGGAATCTCTTTGGGATCCAGGTAAAGCACCTTGGGATGCTGCTGCACCTCAATTTTAAGAAAGCCGTCGACAGGCGCTGCCAAGGCGGTGCGCACGTCATCGAGATTGCGAATCTTTCGGCCGTTCACGCTTAAAATCACCAAATTGGAAAGCCGTTCATAGCCGACGGTGTACGGCGTGGGAATGACATCGGACAGGATCACGATTTTTTCCCTGCCGTCCCCGTTGAGATAATCCTGATGCTGCTGGTAGTACAGCAGGTGAATGGGGGCGCTGACCGCCCAATCACCGCCGTATTCACGTAAATAGGACATCGTGAGTTCCTGCAGGACCATGCCGCCCACGATCAAATATTCGGGGATCTTGTCCACGGAGTAAGGCGGAACCAGATAATCATCGGGACCACGATGATCCAAGGTGACGCCAAGATCAAGTGTCCGCCCGCCCCTGAACACCTGCAGCGCGACCATGTCTCCGACGTGGTAAAAGGTGCGCAGCAGATGAACCAAAGAGGTTCTGCCATAAAGGGGATGATCGAATTGACCGCTGTTGCTTACGGCATAGTCTCCCATCCGGACAACGACGTCACCCGCCTGCAGCCCGGCTCGATCGGCAGGGCTGCCCTTGATCACTTTTTGGACATAAATACCGCTGTAGGATTGCGGCAAACCGATGTAGCGGCGCAATTGGGGGTCCAGCATGAGACCGTAATGGAATCCGGCCGTGGGGAATCCCCGGTAGGTGCCGTTCATGGCATCCATGAGAAAATGACGGATCACAGATGTGGCGATCACTTCGATGGGTTGGCCGGATTGAGAGTGCCGCAGCACCAGGCCCGACAAAGCCCGTCCTTTCACGACAGGCAGCGTCATGTTGTTGAACCGGTACTGCAGAGTGCTGTTTAACCGGTAGGTCAGAAAAAAATTGTCTTGTGTGAAGGCACCCAGTTCGACCGACGTCACCTGTCCTTCACTGGCCACGATATCCCCATTTGGTTTAACTTGCCACACGGTCAGCCGTTCGCCCAAGGCCGCTTCATCGGCCAGCGGCAGCGGCTTGCGCCCGGACAAAAACCCCGTATCGATCGGTTCCAGCAAGGCCAGGTTGGCTTCATAATCGACCACCGCCACACGGGCCTGCTGTTTTTGCTGGGTATCGATCGTTTCAAGCTCGATGTAGCGGTGATCGGCCACCAGAAGGCCGTTCACCAGCACTTGACCGCCGGGCGTCAGAACGCCGATGGCGGTTTGGGTCACCGGCCGGCGCTGTTGCCAGGGGCGGTGAAAAACGTAGTTCTGGCTGGTCACCGTCACACGCACGAGCGATTGCTGGGCGGTTGCCGGCAGGACCGTCTCCCCGGCGGGGGCCAACAATGAGCTGCACCCGGCGGTCCAGAAAATAGATACGAGCACCCATACACTGCACATGGCTTTTAGTAAGGACATCAATCTCTCGCTGTTAAGTTGAACAGGTTGGCAGTTCAGGATGCCAAACGGGACAACGGTTTTGAACCAAGCCATTTCGCAGGGGCCTGGTCAATCTTGACTTGAACGGTGGAAGATGGCATCTCTGGGCGATTCATTTTTGCGCCGTGGCTTTCTGCGCCGCCAGCCACTCGGGCGGCACGATGCCGCCTTCAACATAGGCCTGCTGGGTGATGCCATATTGACGTTCGATCCGTTCACGGGCTGCCCGGACCGCCTGCGCCTCAAGGACCAGGGGCTGAGGATCGCCCACGAGCCGGATGACATAAAACTCGACCGGGTTGTCGAAAGCGGCGGCCAGATCCGCCAGCGTTTTTATCTTGGTCCCATTGACTTCCACCACGATGGCGTGCAGAAATTTATCCAGGTAACTGGTGGTGGGATCGGGCAGAATTTTGCTGATCACCACCACCTCGGGATGCTCCAGGTAAAGTTCCGCCTCCAAGAATTGGGAATAGTAGTATCGCAAGGTAACCGATCTGTCTTGCAGGGCTTCATAGAAAGAACTCGATAACGGTTGAAAGACCAGTCCGCCAAAGACCAGAAAACGCGGCCGGACATCATACTGGCGGGCATGCATCAAATAAGGCCATGGCGTGGTCAGCGGCATGGTGACGGA
Organism: Desulfobacteraceae bacterium; assembly: GCA_003599575.1. Lineage (GTDB taxonomy): Bacteria > Desulfobacterota > Desulfobacteria > Desulfobacterales > Desulfosarcinaceae > Desulfatitalea. The sequence goes on from QZKV01000011.1 coordinate 94,301, forward strand.
CATCTCGCGGCCTGCGCGCAAGAGCTGCAAACGTACCGTATCCCCTTTGAATTTTCGCTCCACCACCTCATTGAGCATCAGGCGGTCGTTATCCAAGGCAACCCGTCCGTCGCTGAAAATGGTGTGGTCGTCAATGGCCAGCAGCACATCTCCGGTTTCAAGATACTTATGGGCGGCCCCGGCACGCAGTACCTCTCCGACCATCACGCCATAGTCCCCGGGGCCCAATCCCAGCGCGCGGCGGTGGGTGGCATTGATCAGCGGGAAATATTGAAATCCGATATCGATGTAAAGATCATAGTTTCCGTCGGCCACATCATGCAAAAACCGTTCCACCACCGGGGTGGGAATCATATAACCCACATTCTGGGCCACCATGCCGCTGAATCCCTGGAAAGCCACACCCACCACGGTGTTTTCCTGGATCACCGGGCCGCCGCTGTTGCCCGGATTGACGGCCGCATCGATCTGGACCACCAGATGGCTGTCCACACCGGAATGCGCATATCCCCGGTAGTCGATACGTGAAACCACGCCGCGGGTGATCGAAAGCCGGTCGCCCCCGATAGGATAGCCCATTACGGCCACGGTGGAATCCAGGGCCGGCACGCCGCCCAGTTCAAGGGCCGCGGTGCCTTCAAAAAAGGAGCTGTCCAGCACCTCCAGCATGGCCATGTCGCAGTCATGCGCGATAAATTTGACCTTTGCTTCGTAGCGGCGCGAATCGTGCTCTTTTTCAAGCGCGATGAAGCGTGCATTGCTGACCACATGGGCATTGGTCAGGATACGGCGCCCTGCGATGATAAAACCGGTGCCCCATCCTTCCTGGGATCCGCCCGGCGCCCATGGCACCAGATAATCGGGGGTTTGCGCCACGGTGTAAATGCGCACCACACTGCGGCGATGCGTTTCTATGCGATCGGCGGCCGAGGCCTCCAGGGGCAGCGTGCGCCCGATAAGTACAACGATCATGCATAGAAGAATTATCGGAATTGTTTTGAATGCCTGCATTGACCCTCCCGCCGTTTACCGCAAATTGGCCCTACTGTAAGCCATTTCCGCGTGGATCGCAACAGCGGAACAGCCGGCCGGGGACTATGGTTGATTGGGTTGATTGGGTTTGTTGAGTTTGTTGAGTTGATTGGGTTTGTTTGATTTCGCTGGTTCCCAAGCTCCAGCTTGGGAACCCGTTTCGGGAAGCTCCGCTTCCCTTCCCCCAGGTTGCCGGTGAACAGCTGGGAGCAACCGCATTTTCATCTGGCCGAAAAATTATGTGGAACGTCTGTGCGTCTTTTGGCGGCACCATAACGGATGGTGGCTTTCTATCTCGCATGGGAAGCTGGAGTTTTCAGACTGGGTTCCCATGCTGAAGAGACTGTGTCGCAATTCTCAGCATTTGATTTTCGGGCTACCCCCGGGAGGGGGATAAACGGACGTATTTGATCTCTCATTTTCAAGCCTATACGTGG